>JAGQZQ010000009.1 GCA_020435415.1 Flavobacteriales bacterium | reverse complement strand
GCCAATGCCGGTGCTTTTGGGGTAGAAGCTGCCGTGACCGATGCCAACGGAAAAATCCTTACCCCCGGAAAAAACCTGCGCTCGGAATTCGGAGGATATGTAAAACTGGCCTGGACAAAAAAGTTGATGGAGAATGTAAATTTCACCACGAAGCTGGATCTGTTCTCCAATTATCTGAATAACCCGCAAAACATCGATGTGAACTGGGAAACACTGTTGGATATGAAGATCAATTCCTTCCTTTCCGCAAGCCTTATCACACAGTTACTCTATGATGATGACGTGACCATCGAAGTGAGTCCCACAGAAAGAGGACCACGTACCCAATTCAAAGAAGTGTTGGGTGTGGGGCTCACCGTTAAACTCGGAGATAAACGTTAACGTGTTGACCACTAAGATTCGGAAATTATATTGAGTTTACCGGAATGTTAATACCGCAGTGGTTAGGCGAAGGTTGCACCTTCGTCCGGTTATATTCAAAGCGTTCCGCTTTGGTATTTTATACTGAGAACTATTCCTTTACTAATAGACCTTTTCGCTGAGATAAAGGAAGTAGCTTAAAGCTACGAGATAGACAGACGAAGGTGCAACCTTCGCCTAACCACCGACCGTCGGGTTTGCCTTACTATCCAGAAAGGGAAGCTAAATATGTAACCAAGGCGCACCATGCATACCACCGGTTCGTTTTCTTAATTGGCCAACGCTTTAAACGATAGATAACAGTAGACTGTTAAAAAAACCGAAACGGGGTGTTCCTTTAAAAGAAAGCATTGTTGCATCTTTGGGTCATATGCGTCAAAGCTTTCTGATATTTTGTGTGGTTGCAGGTTTCGTTCTGAATTCATCAGCTCAGGTTGCAGATAGTCTCAAATTGTTTGACCGTTATGTTGCTCCTGATTTACAGTCATTAAATGAAGTCTGGGAGATTCAACGATCACGGATTCTGCATCCCTATAAGGCTCCCAGAAATCTTGAAACTGATCACGAAAAGAACATCCAGCGTTTAGATGAGATGGAAGTCAATGCCGCAGCGCAAGCGATGGCATCAGCATTCATATCTTCTTTTGTAACCGACAACCACGATGCCACCGAGATGCTGGTTAGTTTGGGGTCGGAGTATGTTCCAATGATCGGAGAAGAATTGGAACGAGCCGGACTGCCGGTAGAATGGGCGTGGCTTGCAGGAGCACTTTCAGCATTCAATGCCGACAAGGTTTCATCGGAGGGGCTGGTTGGGATGTGGCAATTGAGTTTCCCTGTTGCTCGGCGTTTCGGGCTGAGGATTGATGACCACATAGATGAACGTCGCGATCCGGAATTGGCTACCCGTGCGGCCGTAAGATATCTGAAATATCTTCTTGAATTATTTCCGGGACAGGAGCAGGCACTGGCAGCATGGATGAGTAGTCCTTCCGAAGTACGTCGCCGACTAAACAGACAACCAAATGATCAGTTTTCATTTCCCGTTTCCTTCTCTCCCGAGTTACAGGCGCGGTGGTATGCTTACCTGGCCTTGCGGTGCATTGCCACGCACCAGAAAGCCTACCGGGTATCCGAATTGAAGATGGATATTCCGGATCGGAAAGATACGGTCAGCGTGGCAGAAGCCGTATCACTTCAACAACCGGCGCACTTTCTGAATGTTCCGGTGGAACGGTTGCAGTCGATGAACCGTGCATGTGTAAAAGGGTGGGTGCCATCGGGCTATCCCATCTATATACCACATCCGTACAAAGTACGCTTTGATGCGGCCAGGGATTCTATCCTGACATATCGGGACTCGCTAACAACACATCCTGACAGCATGTTTGCAAACAAATTGCGCAAACCAAAGGATGAGGTCAGGCCTGAGACCAGTATTCCGGATGAGACAGCTGAAGTTTACTACAGGGTGAAGTCCGGGGATAACCTGGGATTTATTGCCTCCTGGTTTGATGTTCGTGTGTCGTCGCTCAAATCGTGGAATGATATCTCAAACGACGTTATTCAGGTGGGAGAGGATATGGTCATTTATGTCCCCAAAGACAAAGAAGATTATTACAAAGTAGTGGATGATCTGTCGTTCTCCGATAAACAGGCGCGTATCGGAAAAACACCACCAGCCAGGGAAAAGGAGGAGGCAAAGCCGAAAGAAACACCGGTAAGTAAACCACCTTCCGGTTCATACACTACTTACACTGTGAAAAAAGGCGATTCACTCTGGGGAATTGCACGGAAATATCCGGGAGTGACAGAACAGGATCTGATGCGCTGGAATAACATCGATAGCAACATCCAGCCCGGTCAGGTCATTAAGGTTTACAATCCTTGAGCAGCGTCAGATGCAGGTGAAACCCATCCATACCCTGTTGTTCATGCTTGGTGTAATGGCCATGTTAACCGGCGTCATTGCTCTGTTTCCGAAAGACGGGATTGCCATACCCGGAGGATATACCTTGTATTTTCCCGATATCTCAGAGTTTCTGCCCGATGATCAGGAAGAGGAGAAAGATCTGTCCATGATCATGAATATGACCCTGGATACGGTATCCGATCAAATGGTTGACAGCGTTGCCATCAAGAAAAAACTGAGCCGTCAGGCAGCGGTCAGGGATTCGCTTCGGAGGGTTGTAATGAAATTCCAATACAAGGGAGGAGATCATGCCATCCTCTACGAATTTTTCAGGAAGCTGGAAAAATTGAAATCCTCCGGAAAGCGAATCAGGATCATGCATTATGGTGATTCACAAATTGAGGGAGATCGCATATCCGGGTACATTCGCTACCATCTGCAACGAAAGTTCGGAGGAAGCGGCCCGGGGTTGATACCGGCCATGCAACCCATTCCCAGTATCGCAGTGGAACAGCGTGCTTCGGAGAACTGGAACCGTTACACGATGTTTGGTTTGCGTGATACCACGGTATTCCATAATCGGTTTGGTATGATGGCCAGCTTTTCACGTTTCACACCGGTGTTGCACGATACAATGCCAATCCCGGCCGAGGTATTCGAAGGATGGATCGCTATCGACCGGTCGCGTTCGGCCTATGCCAATTGCAAGGAGTACAGCGAATGTAGAATGTACTACAGCCACAACCGAACGCCTGTTATCGTGCAGCTCAAGATCAATGAGGTGGTGATCCGTACCGATACCCTGCGTCCGTCAACCACTTTGCAGGAGATACAATGGGACTTCGATAAGACTCCGGAATCATTCACCCTGGATTTCAAAGGATGTGACAGTCCGGACATTTACGGATTGAGCCTGGACAGCAAAACCGGACTGGCGGTTGATAACATACCCCTCAGGGGAAGCGCGGGAACAGTATTTACCAAAATGAACGGCCCATTGCTGAAAGCGCTTTATGACGATCTCGAACCTGAATTATTCATCCTGCAGTTCGGAGGTAATGTGATGCCTTATGTGGAAACCCGGGAGGGAGCAGAGGGCTACGGACGTTCTTTCAAAAATCAGATCGAACGTATTCATAAACTCAGACCCGGAGCAGCGGTAATTGTCATAGGCCCGTCCGATATGTCTATTAAACAGAAAGATAAATTCGTAACCTATCCTCATCTGGAAATGGTACGTGACATTCTCAAGAATGCGGCATTTGAGGCAGGCGCTGCGTACTGGGATCTCTTTGAAGTAATGGGTGGAAAAAACTCCATGCCTCTTTGGGTGGAAGCAGACCCGCCGCTGGCAGCAAAAGATTACACCCATTTCTCACCCAAAGGCGCCCGTAAGGTGGCAGAACTGTTTTATAGTGCATTCATTGCCGACTATGAAGCATATAAAAACAAAGAGCATCCATGAAGACCGTCCTTTTATACATAGCATTGCTGGGCACCGTCGTAGCAAACGCTCAGATCAATCCTTTTCCGGAGGATCGTTATTCATTTATTCAATATGGAACCAACACCATTGAGACTTTCGGGAACCGGCCGTTTGACAATCTTTTCCGAAAAATGGATTCCATTTACTTTTACGGTTCGGGTCAGGTGAATATCGTTCATATCGGCGGTTCCCATATCCAGGCCGATATATGGTCTGGCCGGCTCCGGGAGAGGCTCCAGGAATCCGCGCCCGGATGTAATGCCGGCAGGGGATTGGTATTTCCGTATTCCATAGCGCGCACCAATAACCCATGGAATTATAAATCCAAATACCGCGGCAACTGGTCTACCTGCAGGAATGTACAACGCTCTAAAGAATGTCTTCTTGGGGTATCAGGAATTCAAGCGACCACATCGGACACTCAGGCAACCTTCACCATTATCCCCAAAGACAAGGTGGGAGATACCCGTTATCCTGCATATGATTTCAATAGGATCAAGGTGTTTAGCAATGCCGATTCCGCGAGCTACCGCTTGGTTCCTGCCGATACTTCTTTGCAATATGAGATGACCCATGATCCTGCAAGCGGTGCCTGGTGTTTTACTTTCTCTTCCTTTCACGATACACTGGATATGAAAGTGGTCCGGACTGACTCACTGAATCGCCCGCTAACGCTGTTTGGTGTTGTTATGGAGACCGACGATCCCGGTTACTACTACCACGCCATTGGCGTGAACGGTGCCAGCGTTCCATCCTATTTACGATGTAAACTGTTTACCGACCAATTGGCCGTACTTAAGCCCGACCTTGTCATACTTTCCATCGGCATCAACGATGCGTACGAGAGTGATTTTGTACCATCAACCTATGAGACCAATTATGATTCTCTGGTTGCCATGATCCGGATGGCCGCACCTCACTGCGCCATTTTATTTACCACCAATAATGACAGCTATCGCCGCCGCCGTAATGTAAACAGGAATGGATTGTTGGTGAAAGATGCCATGGACCGGCTGGCGCGAAAACACCATGGTGCGGTCTGGGATCTTTTCTCTGTGATGGGAGGTCTTGATGTGATCACCGAATGGGAAAAAAACGGCCTGGCCAGAAAGGATAAGGTCCATTTCTCTCGTGAAGGTTACTTACTGGTTGGAGACCTGATGTACGAAGCGGTAATGAAGGCTTACGACGAACACTTGTCAACCCATGATTGATTGGTTGCAGAACCTGTTGACGTATAATGAGAATGAACCGCTCATTTTCACACGGTTCTTCTTTTGGGGCTTCTTTACCGTTGTCCTTGCCATCTATTGCCTGGTATATAAGAAGAAGGGTCTTCGCAACGCATACCTTTTTGCGGTCAGCTTGTTTTTCTATTACAAGACCAGTGGGTTGTTTTTGTTTATTCTGTTATTCTCCACAGCAACAGATTACTTCATAGGTAAGGCGATTTATGGCGCTTCAAAGGACATTGTGAAAAAGTGGTTGGTAGCGCTTAGCGTGACCATCAATCTGCTTGTGCTTTCCTATTTTAAATATGCGCAGTTTGTGGTAGAGAATGTAAACGAGATACTAGGAACCCATTTCGAGGTGGTCAACTATTTCGCCATGTGGGCGAACATATTTACCGGAAGTCATTTTGAGGTAGGTAAGATCCTGCTTCCCGTCGGTATCTCCTTTTTTACCTTCCAGACGATCAGTTATGCCATTGATGTGTATCGGGGTGACACCGAACCAGTGAAGAATATTTTCGATTTTGGCTTTTATGTGTCATTCTTTCCACAGCTTGTCGCAGGTCCGATTGTGCGTGCGTCGGAATTCATACCACAGCTGTACCAGGACTATAAATTGAGTCGTCCGGAATTTGGGATGGCGTTGTACATGATCCTGAAAGGCCTCACAAAAAAGCTGGTGATCGGCGATTATATTGCCGTTAATTTTATCGACCGGGTGTTTGAAAACCCCACCATGTACAGCGGTTTTGAGAGTCTCATGTCGTTGTATGGATATTCTCTCCAGGTATACTGCGACTTTTCAGGATACACGGATGTGGCCATTGGAGTAGCGCTTCTGATGGGTTTCACCCTGCCAACCAACTTCAACTCTCCTTATAAGGCAACCAGTGTGGCGGGCTTCTGGAAACGTTGGCACATGTCTCTTTCCAGCTGGCTGAAGGATTACCTGTACATACCCATGGGTGGTAACAGGGAGGGTTCGTGGTTCACATACATCATGGTGGTTGTGATTTGCCTGATGATCGTTTTGTTATCCGGGTCATTGAAGGTTGGTGTGGCCCTGATCTTTGCAGCGGTGATTATGGTCATCCTGGCCATGGTCTTTCCCCGCATACAGAAGGGAATAAGTCACAACATCAACTTGTTGGTGACGATGGTACTCGGAGGGTTATGGCACGGTTCAAGCTGGCAGTTTGTTATCTGGGGTGGACTCAACGGCTTGGGCCTTGTGGTGTACAAACTCTGGAAAAAGATCAGCCCCTGGGATGGAAGCAAGCTACTGGCGGTGAGGGCATGGCGCATTTTCCTCACCTTTAATTTTATCACGTTCACGAGAATATGGTTCAGGGGAGAGACCCCTGAGAAAAGTCAGGCCATTCTTCACCAGATCGGAAATAACTTTGATCTGGAAATTATTCCCAAGGTACTTGCCGGATACCCCGAGGTCTTTTTGATGATGCTGGCCGGAATGATTATTCACTGGCTGCCTGAATCGCTCAAGGATCGATACAAAAATGTGATCGCCAATGGTTCGTATGTCGTGCAGGGATTGATCGTGGTTGTGGTGGTATTCCTGATATACCAGTCACTAAGCTCAGATCTGCAACCGTTTATTTACTTCCAGTTCTAATTCTAAGGGAGCAGACAAGTTCATACTTCGGTTACCGGTTCCGGTAGGATAGGCTAAATGCCGTAAGTTACCTTCTGAATAAAATATACGGATCGTTTGTTGAAGATGTTGGGATCGTCTTTGTTCTGGATGGTCTGATAGCCGTAGATCACAAAGTGCCGGTCGTACCAATGATCCATTTCCGAATCTGATATCCTGATTTTATCTCCTTCATTACCGGAATCGATCTTTCCAACCTCGCGTTCCTGTTCAATTTCATTGCCTTTGAATGTGACCGATTTAATATCGGGACCGTTTACAAACACCAGGGCAATATGATCATCTTTTGCATAAACCTTTACAAATCGTTTGATGGTGAATGGTTTGTAAAAGAGCCACATTTCCAGAATCTGATCATACAATAACTCGCCGTTCCCGTCAAACGTAACTGCTGTTGCATGAGAATACTGATATCCGTCAAATACATTGCGCATTTGTGTGACCGGCTGACCATTGGTGTAGGTGGTATAGGTCTCCGTTTTATAGGTGGCAAAATAAGCTTCACCTACAAGGGTATAGTTGCCATTTACCAATAAGATGGGGTGCAATGCCATTCGAATACTAAGATCCAGTTCTTTGCCTTTTTTTTCTTTTCGCTCCAGTTTCTTTTCCAGCTTCTCTTGTTTCTTTTCCGACATAAAGCTGAAGAAGTTCTTAAGGTCTGTGTAGCGATAATATTTTGTGAATTCCTGTTTTCCGTTTCTGTATCTGGCGAAGAAAAATCCGTCCGTTCGTCCATATAAACCGGTATAGACGGATCCGGTTGAAAAGGTACCACTTACGATGTAGGAACCATCTTCCATGGCTGTAGCCGATATGGATGCGATCGCTTTGTCTGCATCTGGTTCAATCTTAAATTCCCGGGTTTGATTTCCCTGCTTATCATACAGCCGTAAAAACACGGTGCATGGCTTCCTGCTGGAGCAATCCTGATATTGAATCTGCAGTGATCCTTTGTCGGGAGAAAGTTCAATGTTTTGAATGCTCACGCCGCTGTTCGGACCGTTACCGAACTTTAACAATTCCTTTTGGCCGTGGATCAGATCAACGCGGGTGATAAAATCATTGTTCCTAAGCTGACTCGTGATGTATGCATAGTTTCCCAAAACAAAACATTCGCCCATCCATGTTTTTGGCGCGATAAGAACGGAAGTCACGAAAATAGAGGAGGGATCAGGGGATACTTTTTCTATCGTCATGGTACCCTTTTTCTGATTGGTGAAGAACAGGTACAACGCATCGTCCTGGAGGTAGTTGAAACTCAGATATTGTTTCTTTGGGATCACTACTTCCCGTTTGGAAATTACATTCAGATCGGTGTCATAAAAAACAACCGTATAGTGGTTCGGGGATGATTTGTCTTTAAGCGAATAGCCCAGGACCACCATACCCCGCTCTCCCATGGGATGACAGGATACGATACTGAAGTTGTCACTTTCGGGAACTTCTATCCGCTTATCCGTAAGTACTTGTGCCCGCGTGCTTATTACAACGGCCAGTAAGCAGAATATAAGATAAACCTGTTTAACCTTTTGGTGCATTAAAATGATTTCAAAAATCAAGTATCATACGCAATAGACCACGACTAAAGGTAAAGATTCGAAGTGGGTTTACACCACAATAAGCGCATTCATTTTTGTTTCCCGGTCAGGATGGCTTTCCCTTATAAAGTACTTTCGTTCCCTTGTCATTGGCAAGGTCCTCGTAGGTTTTGAAAATTACGTGATCCTGAAGCCCTCTTCGGATGCAATCAGCGCCATGTAACGGATTCTCATTCTCATCCGTGAGCAGATATTCAGAGCTAACTTCATGGAATTGCCCGTCAAAATATGTGATAGCCGTTTCCTGCGCCAGTCCTTCAGAACATCCGTTTTGATAATACTTCACGTATTTTTCAAAAGCAACCGTGTGGTTTGACTCGTCAAAGTAATGCGTTAATTGCACGTCCCTGTCTCCCATGCCATAGAGCCGCTCGGCAAAGAACTGGGTACTCCCGTTAGGCCGGTAACTGAGCTGGTAAACCGCCATGATGGTTTCCTCGTCCGGCCAGTCATCATCTGTATAGATCTCAACCAGATCCTTCATACTTCGTTGCTTGACGAAGGTTTGTACAAAAATACGCTGGTTACCGATCAGGCTATCCATTTCCCATTTGAACAACGCCTGAGGAATCAATGCCTTTTTTTCCGGTGGACTGGTGATTTCTGTTTCAGTGTTACCAGTATTGTTGCTCACCGGTTCATCACTGCTCTCAGGCTGATCGGTTGTACAGCCCCAGAGGAGTACAGAGCAAAGTATGAAAACGGATCCTTTCATATCTGTATGAGCTGAAAATAAAGTTAATAGGTATGACAATGATACAAAGTACAATCATAATACAGATATTTCGAAATGGAACTCAAAAAGTCCCGGGATGGAATCTGAAAGTGAATCACGGTCTACGCTCATGGTATTTGTGAAGAGCCCGGTGGCTGGTACCGTCAAAACGCGACTGGCAGCAAGTATTGGGGATGCGGAAGCACTGAGCGTATATGAACGGTTACTCCGGATCACATTAAATGCGGCTGAAGGGTGTGGAAAGGATATCAGGAAGATGCTGTGGTATTCAGGTGAATGGGACGGATTAAAAAAGTGGAATACCTCACGGTTTGAACCATGCCGGCAACCGGAAGGAGACCTCGGGGAAAGGATGGATGCGGCTTTCCGGGATGCCTTCCGGGATGGGGCGTCAAAAGCCGTGATCATCGGAAGTGATTGCCCGTACATCACTGCTCATGTTATAGAAGAAGCATTTGACATGCTTGACCATCATGATGTGGTCATAGGTCCGTCCATGGATGGAGGATATTATTTGTTAGGAAGTACCGCGTACCATCCCTGGATATTTGAGGGGATGCCCTGGAGCAGTTCCGGCTTGTTGGAGCAAACCATAAAGGCTGTTTCGGGTCACGGACGACGTTACAGGCTTCTGCATGAACTTCAGGATGTTGATACTGAAGAAGACCTTGTGCGCTGGCAAAACGATAAGACCCAACGTTGGGAACCATAAAATGATCCTGAACACCGGTACGCTGGCAACCATTTTAGGTTGCGAGCGTATATACGCCTTTATCAGATGGGATTCATTCACAACATTCAATTATTGAGGAAGGTAGCTCTCCTGTTGGTTCTAATCACAGGCCTGGGTACGTCTGCGTTCCCGGCGGAATCATACCTGGAGTTTACGGCTGTTATGGTGGTTGATGATCAACCTCTCGCCGGCGTATCTGCCAATCTGATGCGCTCCGGAAAGTCCGTGGAGAAGGCCACATCAGGAAGTGACGGTTCTTTCAACTTTCATATCCCATACGATGGGGTTTATTCGATCGAACTGACAAAGGCAGGCTATGTCGGGATGACCATTGAGTTGAATACCACGGTTCCTGCATCTATGAAAAAGTACATCCTGATTTACAAAACAACCCTGGATGTGTTTCCGGAAAAGGACGGTTACATTGCCCGCCTCAGAAGGCCTGCAGTAGTCAAGGTAAATTATATCAGGTCCAAGGAGAACTTCGGTATGCCGGTGCCATATGAGAACTCCGTATCCTATGTCTTAAAGCCTAAAGAGGAAAATCCGCCCTTGATTAAAACCGAGTCCAAGGAGGAAATCACAAAAGAGACGAAACCGATACACATAGAATCCGAAACACCTCCGATATCTGATGAGGAGGCGCAGATCAAAAAGGAAACAGAGGAGTTGAACAAGGCGTCAGATTTGAAATTCCAACGGGCTGCCGCTGCAGGAAACCAGGAAGATCCTAAAGAAAGAGTGATCCGGGAAGAGGTGAAGGAGAATGTGGTTGATCAGCGCAAGGTGGCAGAAGACAAAGAGTCCGTCGACAAGATCAATCAGACGAATGTGAAGAAAGAGCTGGAAAGCCGTCAGGCAAAGGCCAGGGTAACCAGAAGATGGCGTGAAGAGTTGTCGGAAGCGGTAAACAAGGAAAAACAAAAAAATCCGTGATACGACCTATGATGAACAACAAAGGCATAGTTATTATTTTCTCCTGGATTTTTGCCACAAGCCTGGGTCTTCGTGCACAATCCACGAACTTCAAGACATTTACGGTAGAAGACGGACTGGTTCAGTCACAGATACAAAGCATTGAACAGGACCATGATGGAAACCTCTGGATCGGAACCGTTGGAGGCCTTTCCAGGTATGATGGATACACGTTTAAAAACTATACCAGGAAAGACGGGCTTGCGGAAGACTGGATTACAGCTTCCTGTCTGGATGCCAATGGAAATCTTTGGTTTGGCCACTGGGGTGGAGGTGTGACCTTCTACGATAACGAGCAACGTCAGTTCAGTGATCCGCTGGCATTTGAGAAATACAGCAAATACAAACCGATCACCCAACTGTTAAGTGATCCCAACGGAAAGATTTGGCTGGCAACGGAAAGCGCTGGTCTTTTTAGTTACAACCCGGTAGGACCAGAAGTGACGGCCATTGAAGGTTTGAACAGTAACCAGATCGTTGCCTTGGCGCTTGATGACCAGTCCCGGCTCTGGGTAGCTACCGCCAAAGGACTTTGCCTGATCGATCCTGCCTCAAATAAAGCCAGCGCATGCTTCGGCGAAGAGTTAGGATTGACACACGGGAGCATCCGTTCAATGTCCGTGATCAACGGCAATGAATTGTGGCTTGCAGTCAAAGGCAATGGAATTCTCAGGTTGAAGGCAGGTGAGAACCCGGTTGGCGAAACCGCATGGATTTCTTCAGAAAAAGGATTACCGTCCACCTCTGTTAAGCTCATTTTTGAAGACACGGATGAAAAAGTTTGGATCGCTACGGATGATCAGGGGTTGTTTCAGTTTGTACCCACAGAAAAGGGGACGTCCGGCAACGGATTTGTTCCCGGAGAAGTACATACGTTCGGCAACAAACTGGAGATGAAGTATTATGAAGCCAATGCATTCTTCCTGGACAGGGAAGCGAATGTGTGGATGGGAACAGACATCGGATTGAGCCTTTACAAAGGCGATATGTTCAGGCTGTATAACCACAATGATAATCTACCCAGCAACATGGTGTGGTCGGTCATGACCGATCGGGACAATATCGTCTGGCTGGGAACAAATGAAGGGTTGGCGCGAATGAACTTCCCCCTGACACCTTCCGGTCAGCGATTGTATTATAGCCCGGTGGTGACATCGTTCGGTGTTGGTGCTGGTTTATCAGATCCTGTCGTGCTAAGTGTTTACGAGGACACACAAGGCAGGATATGGGTAGGTACGGAAATGGGAGGTGCATATTTGTTTGACCAGGTAAAAGGAAAGTTTACCCCCATTCCCGGATTCATATCAACAGGATCCGAAACGGTATTTTCAATACAGGAAGATAAGAATGGTGTGCTCTGGTTTGGTACGCCGGAAGGAGCCGTATCCTATGAGCCGGAGTCCAATGACTTAGTGAGATATACCAGTGCAGACGGATTAGGTGGCGACAAGGTATATAGCTTGTTCAAGGACAGCAAAGGCACACTATGGATGGGTATTCTGGGTGGCTTTATGACCACCTTCGATGGCAATGGTTTTAAACAGTTCGGTGAGGCTGAGGGATTGAACCAAAAGTTCATCCTTGGGTTTGGTGAAGACAAATCCGGAAATATCTGGATGATCTCCTACGGAGGAGGTATATACAAGTATGACGGCTCATCGTTCAAACAGTTTACAAGTTCTGATGGACTCGGTTCTGAGTCACCGACTTTTGTGGTCGTAGATGGTAATGACCAGGTATGGATCGGCCATAATCATGGTGTGGAACAATTGGATGTTGCAACGGGTCAGTTTCATCGTTTCGGTAAGAAGCAGGGATATATCAACATTGAAACAAATCTGAATGCGGTCACCCGTGATAAAATGGGGAATGTATGGTTCGGTACGATCCGTGGCGCAGTGAAACTGGATCCGGATAAAGATCGTGCCAATAAGGTTCCACCCATCACATCCATTGATAAGAAGTTGAAGATATTTCTGGAAGAGGCCGATTATCCGGAGAACGGTAGCTTTGGTTACGAACAGAATCACCTGACCTTTTCTTTCCTGGGTATCAGCCTTGCCAACCCAGATCAGGTAACTTACAGCTACATGCTGGAAGGATTTGACAAAGAATGGTCTCCCCCACAGAAAACCAATCAGATTACCTTTTCCAATCTGAGACCCGGATCATACACCCTGAAGGTGAAGGCTGCCAACCGCGATCAGGTTTGGAATGAAGAACCTGTATCCTATTCATTTGTGATCGAAACACCATTTTGGATGACATGGTGGTTCGTGGGCATTTGCATAGCTGCATCATTGCTTCTGATCTATATGATCATGAAGTTAAGGGAACGTAACATGAAGGCACGGCAAAAAATTCTGGAAGCGGAAGTGGCAGAGCGAACGGTTGAACTTCGTGCAGAAAAAGAAAAAGTGGAATCACAAAGCCAGGTGATCAGCCATAAGAATCAACAGATCACCGACAGTATCAATTATGCGCAAAAGATCCAGGAAGCCATTCTGCCATCCCGGGAGAGTCTGAAACAAAGTTTACCGGAATACTTTATCTTGTTCAAGCCAAAAGACATTGTAAGTGGCGATTTTTATTGGGTGGATCAGAAAGGAGATAAGACCCTCGCCGCAGCGGTGGATTGCACCGGTCATGGGGTTCCAGGTGCATTCATGTCATTGATCGGACATAATTTGATAGATAAGATCGTGAATGAATACAACCAGACGAATCCGGCCGAAATACTTTCTTCTCTGAGCAAAGAGGTTATCAAGACTTTGCGTCAGAAGGAAGAGTCTTCGGAGGTAAAGGATGGTATGGACATTGCCCTTTGCAGCATTGATCATAAGAAAATGGAACTCGGATTTTCGGGCGCATATAACCCACTGTACCTTGTGCGTCAAGGGGTGCTGGAGGAATTGAAAGGAGACAAGGTGCCCATTGGAAAAAGACCTCCAAGTATGCAGGATTCCTTCAAGAATCAAACCCGTAAGCTCGAAAAGGGAGACATGATTTATATGTTCTCCGATGGATTCGCAGACCAAAAAGGAGGGCCTAAAAAGAAAAAGTTTTATTATCCGCCATTCAAGGAATTGTTGGTTGAAATATCCGCATTGCCGGTGGAATCCCAGAAGAAGAAACTGGATGAAACCATCAACGAATGGATGAAGAATATGGAACAAATTGATGATATCCTCGTATTCGGCATACGTATTTGAATATTCGTCATAAAACGAACGAACAATGATTGATCCGGAGATCATATTTCACCTTCACCAGAACATGGTGAAAGAAAAGATCATTTCCGCCTACCAGGGCGAGTTCTCACATCAGGTTATTACCATGATGTTGAAACACGCCAAGAGAGAATTTGAAAGGGGAAAACATGATCCTGTACTGGTGAAACGGCTGTATAATGTGCTGGTGGAATGTATGGAGAATATCCTGAAGCATGCGAAGAACATTATGATCGAGGATCCCATTAAGGAAGCCCCTGAAGGTATCATATTGCTGGGCCAGAATGACGATGGTTATCTGGTAAGGATAGGTAACCTTATCACAACAGAGGATGCGGCCGTGTTAAAGAAACAGATTGAAGAAGTCAATGGTCTCGACCGGGAGGGTCTCAAAGAGAGATACCGCCAGATCATTACCAACGGATTTGTGTCGGAAAAAGGAGGAGCCGGACTCGGTTTGGTGGATATTGCCATGAGATCAGGAAGGAAGCTGGAATACGCCTTTCACGACTATGACATGCAGTCTGTATTTTATATCTTACAAGTTAATATAACTCAATCACCTGAAGATTAAGATTATGGAAGCACTAAGGATACCCGCGACGGAAAGTTCTCCGGCCATCACCCTCGATCCTGAGAAGGGTACTTATGAAATCATAGGTGAGTCCAGACCCGAAGATGTACGAAAGTTTTACGAACCCATTCTGGAGTGGCTGGATAAGTACAAGTCATCCCTGTATTGGCTCAAGGATAACTAGCCGGATAGTGCTGGCAAAGCATTTACATTCACATTCTTCTTCGAATATTTTAATTCCACATCTGCCAAATATATCCTGGATATGCTTACCCGCCTGGATCAGATCAAACAGGATGGTTTTGAAATTAAGGTAGACTGGAAGTACGAGGAAGTGGATGAAGATATGAAGGAAGCAGGGGAAGAGTACGATCGCCTGATTTCCATCCCCTTTAATTTTATTGCTGTAAACGACGCAGGTTAGCAAATAGTCAGGTAATGGTAAGATGTCCCTGGTGTGGGAACGATCCCGACTACATCCGGTACCATGATGAGGAATGGGGCAAGGAACAACATAGCGACCAGGCCTTGTTTGAACTACTGCTCCTGGAGGGCTTCCAGGCAGGACTGAGTTGGTTGACCATTCTTAGAAAAAGAGAAAATTTCCGTCAGGCGTTCGATCAATTCAACCCAGAGGCTATCGCTGCATATGATCAGTCCAAGATCAAAGGCCTGATGAATAATGAGGGCATCGTCAGAAATCGTTTGAAGATCCAATCGGCAATAGTGAATGCCCAGGCATTTCTTAAAGTTCAGGAGTCTTTCGGATCCTTTGATGCTTACATCTGGTCCTTCGTAGGACATACCCAACAAAAAAATCATTTTTCCAGCCCGTCTGAAGTACCCGCCCGCACCGCCGAATCCGATGCCATGAGCAGGGATCTAAAAAAACGTGGCTTCAAATTTTGCGGTACCACCATCTGTTATGCATTCATGCAAGCCAGTGGTATGGTGAATGATCATCTTACTACCTGCTTCAGGTATGGTTTGCCCAAAGCTTAGGGGATTTCATGACTTTCTTAAAGATAATTGTAAATTCGGGGCGGCTATTATTGTTAAACCCGAATCATATTGGAATAAAATGAAGATCAGAAAGTATATCATTGTTTCCGTTATTTTCTCCCTCCTGTTTTCCCCCTCTTTTGCACAACAGAACCTGACACCGGAAATGTTATGGAAGTTCAATCGCATTGGAGGAATGGACGTTTCTCCTGATGGTGCTTCCATCGTATATGATGTGGCCACCTATGACCTGGAAAAAAACGGCGGTAATAAAGATTTGTTTCTGACCGATATTACCGGTGCCAAGCAAACCCGTATCACAAACAATGCGGGTAACGAGTTCGCTCCCCAATGGCGTCCCGATGGCAAACAGATCGGTTTTTTAGCCATGTCTGAGGACGGCGTCCAATGGTACGAAGTTCAGAAAGATGGGACCCAGGAAAGGCAGGTTACGCATATACAGGGAGGTATACAAGGATGTACCTATGCTCCCAATCAGAAGTTTCTGGCTTACAAGGCCGATGTGAAGACGCGGAAAACAACACAGGATATCTATCCTGACCTGCCCAAAGCGGACGCCAGAATCATTGACGATATGATGTACAGGCATTGGGATGCATGGGATGACTATGCCAATACCCATTTGTTCGTTATTGGATACGCTGATGGTAAGACTGAAGGCACCGCTGTGGATATTATGAAAGACGAGCCATATGACGTCACGGATATTAGCTGGAGCCCGGATGGACGTTACATTGCATATTCATGTAAAAAACTCCAGGGCAAAGAGTTTGCGGTCAGCACCAACACAGATATATATCTGTACGATGTTCAGGAGAAGACCACCCGCAATCTGACCGAGGGTATGCCTGGTTATGACAATCATCCTGTATTTTCACCGGATGGTAAATCCATTGCATGGCTGAGCATGGAAAGGGCGGGGTTTGAATCAGACCGGAATCGTATTTTCATCACTGATCTTGAGGGAAACAAAAAGGAATTGACCAAGGGCTTTGATCAATCGGCCACAGACCTTACCTGGACAAAAGACGGGTCAGCCCTCTACTTTATCAGCGGTATCAAAGCAACCTATCAGATTTATAAAGTAGCTGTGAAAGATGCGAAGATCACGCAGATCACCAACGGAGTTCACAATTATCTGCACGTATTGCAGGCCGGAAATCAGATGGTTGCTTCCCGCCAGTCCATGTCCATGCCCACGGAAATCTATGCTGTGAACCCCGCTGACGGGAAATCAACCCTTATATCTCATGTGAATGACGCCCTGTTGAAGCAGGTGAAGATGGGAAAAGTTGAAGAGCGTTGGGTGAAAACAACCGACGGAAAGGATATGCTTGTGTGGGTTATATATCCGCCGGACTTTGATAAAACAAAAAAATATCCGGCTTTACTTTATTGCCAGGGAGGACCTCAAAGCGCAGTCAGCCAGTTCTTCTCATATCGTTGGAACTTTCAACTGATGGCAGCCAACGGATACGTGATCGTTGCACCGAACCGAAGGGGACTTCCCTCGTTTGGTCAGGAATGGAACGATCAGATCAGTGGCGACTGGGGCGGACAGAATATTCAGGACTATCTGTCGGCCATTGATGCCGTATCGGCGGAACCATTTGTGGATAAAGATCACCTGGGTGCGGTTGGTGCGAGTTATGGTGGGTATTCTACCTACTGGCTTGCTGGTCACCATGAGAAAAGGTTCAAGGCTTTTGTTTCACACTGCGGACTTTTCAATATGGAAAGTTGGTATGGCACCACCGAAGAATATTTTTTCGCCAATTTTGATATGAAAGGTGCCTATTGGGACAGCCCGAAACCAAAGAGCTACACATCTTTTTCTCCACATATGTTCGTGCAGAATTGGGATACCCCTATTTTGGTTATACATGGACAAAGGGATTTCAGGGTGCCGGTAACCCAGGGTATGGGTGCATTCCATGCTGCACAACTGCAGGGCATCCCCAGCCGTTTTCTATATTATCCCGATGAAGGACACTGGGTTCTTCAACCACAAAACGGAATACTCTGGCATCGCGTGTTTTTCGATTGGCTGGACAAGTATCTGAAGTAGTCCGAAGATTCACTTAAACAGCAGAAGGAAACAATCTTCTGAAAAGATGGGGACGGTATAATTCAACCCAAACGGCGACCGCCAGCAAAAGGTATTCCAGAAAGATGATCAACAAAGAATCGTCCACACCTGGTGTCCTGTACCGGTGATAACTTAGAAAAACCAGATATGTCCACACCAGTGCGAACTTCTTTTCACTGATCACTGTGAATGCCGCAAGGATGGTCACATACCACGGATGAACGACCAGCGCACAAAGCAGATATAAAAAGAAAGCCCACACCACGTCATCGCTTAATCTGGTAGACTTTTGCATCGTGAATACAACCCGGATGAATAGGAGAACGACGCAGATACCGGCCATCATTGGACCAACCAGGGCGATGGGGTTATATCCGTAGAATGCAGACAGGGTTTCTCGAATCAGATAGTATACCGATGCATTGAATTCAAAATACCGGAAATACAAATGGATGCTTGACATCATGCCGGATATGACCTCAAGGCTCAAAAAGGGAATGAACCCGCCCAGGAAAACAATCGCTACGATGAGTGCATAGCTGATAAAGCGTTTGACACCCAAATGCTTGAATAAGAAAGGCAGGATGAGCAGGGGTAATAACTTTGCACCAATTGCCAAACCAAGTGCACCGGCAGACCACCAGGTCTTCCGGCTTACCCAGAGATAGTAGAATAAAACCGAAAAAAAGATCATAAAAGCATCAGGATGTAAATTACCGGTAAGCTCAAGAACGACCAATGGATTTAAACCATAGAACCACATATGACCTGCCGGTAATTTGTAATACCTTAGTATGGCTACCATTAAAAACATGGTTCCTGTTTCTGCAATCACTGTAAGGACCCGTAACCAGACCATGGAAGAAAAAACATCATCCGGACTTTGTGCGGTAGCCAGCCAGAATAGGAACTGGCAGACCGGGGGATATACTGTATGGTATTCAGGTGAGTTCATATGTGCCAACATACCCGTGGCACCATCCGACAACTGACCGGCCCAATCCGCCGGAATAACCAGGTAGGGATTTTGGTTCCGGTGCATAACATGGCCATCCCAGATAAATCGGTAAAAGTCATCAGAGAGTTCAGGAATAGAGAGAAGAAATAACAATCGAAGGACGACCGGAGCAACAATAAGTGCTGTTGCTCCAAGGTTACTTGCATGTCTTAAGGCCCAGATATAGAGAATAAAAAGGCAGGTTACTCCAAGTAAAAGTATGCCGAACTGACTGCGACCCGGGAAGCCGTATGCGATGAACAGGTATAGACCTGCGGAAAGCATCAGCGGTGTGATAAATAGAAGGGAAGACCTAGAAGGCATAACGGAAGATCGTTGCAATGATCTTGTATCCGGCCATCACACTGCCCCGGATTGTTCCGGAAACCTTGGATTGACCTATTCGCCTTTTATAGCTAACCGGAACTTCTGTTATTCTCAAACCCACTGCCGCTGCTTTGATTTGCATCTCTACCGTCCAGCCAAAGTTGCGGTCTTGCATATTCAATGCCTGTAATGCGCTAAAACGAATGGCTCTGAATGGTCCAAGATCAGTATATCTTACGCCATATATCAGGCGGATCAGAAATGTTGCCAGAGCATTCCCGAAGCGTTGCTGAGGCATTAAGCTGCCTTTCTCAGCTTTTCCCGTTACACGTGAGCCAATGACCAGATCCGCTTCGTTGTTCAGGATGGGCGTCAGAATTAAAGGAAGTTCATTCGGGTTATCGGAAAAGTCGGCGTCGAGGAAAACAATGATATCGGGTAAAGGAGATTGGTTGGAAATGTAATGTAAACCTTTGAGACATGCCGCGCCATATCCCCGACGATCTTCACGCAGGACGGTCGCATCCTTTGATGCAGCCACGGTTGTGGTCTGGTCCGATGAACCATTGTCTACCACGACCACTTCCTGAATAAGATTGCGTGGCAGCGCATCCAGAACAAGACCGATGGATGCTTCCTCATTCAGTGCCGGTATGATGACTTTGGTACGTTGAGAAGTATTCTGCATTGATATGAAGCGATGGTCATATCGGTTGGGTAAAACCGAAATGAACAGAATCAGGCAGAAAGATACTTATTCAAGATAGAATCTCGCGGAAAACGCCACATCAATGGCTTCGGGACCGGGATAGACCAGCTCGATAAATGGCCTGGCGTCAAAAGTGAGGGTAATAGGCACTGAAGGAAATACAAATTCCAAACCGGCAACCCCATCAACTCCAACCGGGGTTACCGTCTTGTTGTAATATTTTCCATGTCTGTCGTAGTAATAACCGCCGTTGTTATAGAAACCGGTGTGAACACCTGCTCCAAGAAACCAGTATAGATTGCTCATACCAGTATCAAAATGCCATTGATAAAGTCCGGTTAACTGGTAGCCTTTCCAGCGTGTGGTTATAATTCCTTCCAGCGAACGGGATGGTTGAACAAAGTGCTTAACAGTTATACCATTAAAAAAACCGAATCGCAGTCCGATTCCGGTGCTATAATCTTGTGCACTTGCAATGCCCAGGGTCAGGCAAAGGATGAAGATGGTTACGAGTCTCTTCATTGTTTTCTCATATAAAAAAAGCCCCCGTTATTCATACGGAGGCTTTTTCCAAAAGGTTCGCGGGATTTAAAACTCCCAGAGATCATGTTCCATCTTGAAGAAGATGTCGTATTTAACTCTTTCGGCTTCCAGCAGTGCATCCAGACCAACTTTATAATCCTTGATCCGACGATTATAAGCATTGGATTCCTTTACTATATAGCTGCTGAACAAGCGCTTATGGAAGATATCATCATAAGTCCTTCTTTCCGCATCATTCCAGCGATTAAATACTTCTTCGTTGGATATGATGGTTCGTAGTTCAGGGAAATATACCCAATAGAGGTCAAGGTCACCGATATATTCACCTGTTTCGGAGTATTGTTCCATTACCGGAGCTATACCAATGATGCGCGCTTCAAGAACAGATCTTTGGTTATCGAAGAACCAGTCTTCCTTGATCTTGAATTTCACCACATCATCACGGTTAAGCTCATTGGTGATAATTTGTTCGATCCATTCACCGGTAATAGGATCTTCATATCCAATGGTATCAGGCGGGTCAGCGCCTATATTCTGCACCTCTTCAAGTGTATAGGGCACAGTAAACTCGTCATCAGGTAAAAGACCGTTATAGGCGTTATACGCGGTAACCGCTCCTTCCAGTACGGCGTCATGGATCACATCGAAAAGATTTCTTCTGTCTTTGATCTTCTGACTACTTTTCGGGTATGCGAAAGGCAGGTTGAGTTTTTCCTTGAGATCAATATACCTCCAGGTTCTTTTGAACCACATCACATCCGCTTCTCTCAGGTGAGAATAAGGGGTTACCCTTCGTGTCGGAAGGTGTTCTTTAACGTATACACCGTCCAAAACGTTTTGCGCTGAACTTGTTTCCGGAATGATGATTCCGGAGATCAGGCAAATACCTGCTGCGATTTTCAACCAATTCTTCATAGAACCTCCCATTTTAAGATTGCCTTACATTATTTCCAATGCAATAGGGGCAAGCTTTCTTGTTGATCCATCCGGACCTTTGGCCCTGATGTTTTGGAAATAAACCTTATTTCCTTTGACCACGCCCCTCAGCATTTTCTTCATATCACCAGTAAGGGCATAGCTATCAGATTTCTTTGGAATTGGGTCAATCCCTTTTCCTGTAACGACCATTTCAAAAGCCGTTACAATAAATTTCAGATCAAAGTCAAAGTTTTCCATATCTGCAGCCAAGCCGGGTTGCACGGATAACACGTTCTTTGCAATTTTATCATCACCGGTTTTACCAGCGATTTTTGCCACCGGATCCGGAACACGTTTTACGCGGAATTCCGCCCGTCCCATGTTTTTCTTTTCACCGTTGATGTTTGCAAAAACTGTAACGTTACAAGTTCCCGATGATTTCACACGAACGGTATAACCTTTACCTTTTTTGGAGATACTTCCCGAACTCAACGAGGGTTGAAGTACATCTGGTGGTAAACCGGGAACAGAAATGGAGACAGGGTTATCAACGCCGATATAGAACACGTTCATTTTATCGGCTGATACTACCAAAGATGGTTTCGCAACTTGATAGGAATGATTGAAACGGAATGGAGCAATGCTGCCATCTGGTTTTTTGATGTTCACCACACCACCCCATTTGTAAAACCCTTCCGAATTAGCGGGCACTTTATACACACCTTTACCACCCTTTACAGCCAATTTCATTGGTTGTGCAAGCTTACTGCTATCCTGACCAGCAAACTCAACTTCAACGTCCGGGTCTTGGGTGGAGTCTCTTGCGGCAACGAATACTTGTGCTCTGAACGTATCGCCTTGTACAACGTAGTTGGTCGGGGCCAATACCATCGCTTCAAGCTTATTAAACTTGAATGAACCAGCATCGATCTCCGTAAGCAGGTAGTTGATCATGTCTGCTTCACAGTTACGAATGTCGTTCTGCATTTTGGACATCATAGTGATAGAAGCAATCAACGGAAGGCCCTGAAAATACTGGGTTACCCACGTTTCTGTTCCATGTTCTGACGGAGGTGGGTCATCAGTGCTCAAGTTACTTTCGATGGTAGTTCTAAGGTGCTCATCCTTGGCTTTGATAAATCCAGTCAGGAACTTCCGGTAGCTTTCAATTTCCGATTTTAGTTCTTCGCCTTTGCCATTCACAAGCATAATCTGAGGAGCAATGTCCTGATTGTCTTTTGCTTGAATGTGTCCGGCTTCGACAGTTGTTTCCTCTGTTTTATCCGCTTCCTGGATAATAGCTACTTTCAGGTCATTGATCAGTTTTACCAAGTCATCCGACTTCTTCTTAACATCATATGCCTTGTTGCGCCATTCAACTGCCTTTTCAAATTCAGCGGCTGCTTTGTCAAACGCCGCATAAGTGGATGCATTCTTTTTATTGAAGTTATCGGTTGTACGCGCCAAACCTGAGTCCACAAGAACGAAGGCATTGAGAATTTCTTTGGACACGTTAAGGGCAAGAAGCGCGGTCAGTACCAGGTACATCATCCCGATCATCTTCTGCCTGGGGCTTAATTTTTTTTCTGCCATGGTTAATTTTCTCCTTGTTTAGATAAACAAAAAGGATCAGACATTGATTCCCTGGTTAAATTATGATCTGGGCCCGCTCATTGCCGAAAGCATATTGCCATAAATGGTATTCAATGTGCTCAGGTTTTGAGTAAGCTTTGAAACTTCTTCCTTGAATTGCTTGGTATCATCAAGCGATCCACTTAAGCTTTCCATCAGTTCGGCAATGCTTTCTTTATATTTATTGGAAGCATCAAGCTGATTTGCGGATTCACTAATCTGTTGACGATAAACGTCGTTCAACTCATTCAGACTGGTGGATACTTTCTGCAGACCTTCAGCGTAATTAGCACTATCGTCAGCAGATCCTGCAAGAGACGTCAGAGACTGAGAAGCCCTTGAATACGAGTCAGAAAGTTCGTTAACGTTGGAAGCAGCTGTGCGTACATTTTGAACATATTCATTTGTTGCAACCGTTGCATCAGAAATATCCGTAATCTTAGTTGCAGCATCGCCGAATGCACGCAAACCCTGTCCAAGTCGTTCTATCATTTCGGGTTCTATCTTGGCTTCTTCCATCATGTCGTCCAACTGTTCCGTTAGACTACCAGTATCTTCTTCAATTGCCTTATGACCGCCTTCGCCATGCATTCCTGCCAGTTCAGGATAAACCAAGGACCAATCGGGATCTTCATGAGGTGGTTCAAACGCCGAAAAGAAGAAAATCACCGCTTCAGTCGTAAGACCAGCTACAAGCATAACTCCGGCTCCCGGCCAGTGCATGATCTTAAACATGGCACCGGTAATTACCACCGCAGCTCCCCAGCCATAGAGCTTGGCCATAAAATTCTTCCACCCCTTCGATTGGGTTATCTCAGCTAAACTTGCCATAAGTAATGGGTTTAATAGTTAACAATTCAAATTCAGACATTCAATTAATACTATATCAGATATCAGTGCTTGCGAACCTGCTATCCGCAAGGTATCATAATTTTGTTAGGGTATACCGATAATTAGATAAGCCATAGGCTATCCCCGACAAATTATATCCCGAATCAGATTACTTATTAAACAAAGACCGACCCTATTGGAAATCTTCTTTGGCTCTACCAAGGAACGTCATTACACAACGAAATCCAACATAACACTTGGAGGAATCTTGATATTCATAATCCCTTGTTCCGGTTTGCATGTAATAACCTACACCGGTCCATGATCCGCCGCGCACGACTTTACGTTTTAAAGCTGGTGGATCATTTTCCTTGGCATTGTAAAAGAAGTATGGGTTAAGATCATGCGCAAAGTTGTATGCTGACTCATCAAAGGCATCTTCACACCACTCCGAAACGTTTCCGGCCATACACCACAGACCGTATTCATTAGGCCAGTAGGAAGTAACCTTAACGGTATGGAATCCTCCATCATCAATATAGTTTCCGCGCATTGGCTTAAAGTTTCCTAAGAAACAACCTCTGGAATTCCTGATATACGGACCTCCCCATGGGAATGGAGAAAGATCCAGACCACCACGTGAGCCATATTCCCATTCGGCTTCAGTAGGCAACCTGAAGTCGTTTACGAATTTTACACCAAGACGATAAGCCCTATAGGTGTTGAATAATTGCGTACGCCAGACACAAAATGCTTTGGCTTGCGGCCACGTGATACCCACGACGGGGTAGTCATCATAAGCCACGTGCCAGAAGTACATCATGGTCAATGGTTCATTAAAGGAATAGGTGAAATCGTGTACCCACGAGAGGGTATCGGGAAATACGTTGATTACATCACGAATGATAAAATCCGAACGATCTTTAATACCATTACCATATTTCCAGTTGGAATTGTTTTCATCCGTGTATTCGTAACGGTTTACCTTTCTGGCTGCCTTACGATAGTCAATAACATAATACTCGAAGTTCAGTTTACGCGAGTCAATTTCTCTTCGGCGGTAGAATCGTTCGTTCTCGGGAAGGAACATTTCATCCAGGGTTCCATTTTCTCTTATTTCCTGCTCATCCCAGGGAATGTTAACCAAGGCCCTCCACTTCAGTGTGGGAGGATCTACATCAAGTCCCCATTCATCTGTGGTTGTAAAATACCTTTCTTCATCTTCTTCACCCAAAATACGACCAGCAATCGAATCACGCACCCAAAACACAAATTGGCGGTATTCATTATTGGAGATTTCGGTATCATCCATATAGTACGCCTGAACCGACACCGTCTTGCTGTGTGCTGTTTGAGCATAAGGGACCTCCTGGTCACTGGGACCCATGTTAAAACTTCCCATAGGAATATGGATCGTTCCATACGGATTATCCATGTACCATGTTCCCCTGCCGAGAACACCGGTCAACTCCCCGTTGTCATAGTAGCTCCCGCAACCGCCAGCTATGAAAGCCAGGGCGATCCACGGTGCTTGAAAAAGCAACCTCTTCATAATGACCTCCTTTTTTATCACCTTTTGTTTAAGTGACCTCTTCTCCCGAGTCTTTTTTGAACCAATTTTTTTTGAAGCAACTTCGGGCTTGGAATGCCCTTTAACGGTTCGTATTTCTTTCAGGTTACAATTAGCGTTAATTATCATCACAGGAATCGTACATTCCTATATCTCATCGGCGGCTGCTCACTTTGAAGCTTCTTGCAATAATTCAGCATCAATTCGTGGGTTCCGCTGCTATATCCTTTGATGTCAGACAAGGTAAAATCATAGGCGTATCCGAACTTAAGATCTTTGATGATTTGTACACCCACAAGCGCTACGGCTGCATCACCAGGGCGGAAAGAACCTCCGGCCCATACCGTACTATTCCATTCCAATAACGCATTAACATCAAGTGCTGTTGTGGCTGCATCTGATTTTATGAAAACCGAAGGTTTCAATACCAATGATGGGTTTGGCAATTGATAATTATAACCTGCCATCACATAATAGTGACGTGCCAATGAAATATCAATCTTTTGCAATTTGACATCGGTTTCAGGTATGTGAGAAGTAGAGACACCGAAGTATAGGTCGTTTGTATTGTAATAAATTCCAAATCCAAAATCCACCGTCATATCACTCTCACTATTCGCGGGTATTGAAGGGTCATTAGGGTCTATTGGTACCAAGCCATCTTTGACCCCGTTACTTGCCAGACCGCGGAGATTTTTATTAAATAAGCCCAGTTCAATGCCTATGCCAACATTACCTGCGCCCAGCGTTCTGCGATAAGCATAATCCAGTGTTGCGCTAAAATTCTTTTCCGCACCCAGCTGATCCTGAAATACTGTAATCCCTGCACCACCATATAAAACCTTCACCGGCATATCCACACTCAATAAAGTCGTCTCTGGCGCACCATCAAAACCAACCCATTGCGTGCGATACAACAAAGTACCACAGATCGCTCCACGACTTCCTGCATAGCCCGCATTGATCGCCAGTCTATTGAACATATTCTGGCTGAATTGCGCATCCTGTTGAGCGTATGCGAACAAGCCCGAAAAGGCCATTCCTATTGCAAGAATTGTCTTTTTCATAATGATTACTACAAGAAATTTATTTACACATCTACCCTTAACTAACAGACACTTTGGCCGCTAAAGAAACAAATAAAAAAATGCATTCGCAAATTTTTAACGCCCCAACATGCTGAATTTACATGGGTAGCTTTTAATAATCTCGTAACAGATTTCTACGCAGCTCTTGGGAAAAAGGTTATCAGGTAAAGCCTAATTAAGTTTTTGATAGGCTTGCCACCACCGATCAGGCAGATCATCCTGGCATGCCAGCTCATAATCCTTATACGAGCAGGGGACCATATGATGCCGTTCGTAGCGACTTCCTGCATCTGATAGGAAGGGTACATTCATCCACCATCGGTCGCTTTTCTTGCTTTTATAGAAAACCAATTCCTGACTGTGTTCGCTAATGTTTACGTGGTATACAATGTATTGCGACGCGTCAGTAAAGGGAAAGTCGTGTTTTCTTCCGCTGTAACCCTCAACAAAATACCAGATCATCTGGGATATCAAATGGGCTGTTTGGCTTCTGGGGTCAAAAAGTGGGTTGAATTCGTATAATCCCAGGGATGATATTTTCTCACTTAAACCTGCATAGCGCATCAGTTGGCAGGCTTCCTGCCCAAAAAGTCCATTGGGAACCGCTTGTTCATGACCAGGAGCATCTGATGAGCGGATGGCAGACATATCAAAGCTCAGCATGTCTGCATTTCTGATGGAAGGTTCTGTCTCGATAAGGGAAGATTGGATAGCGCCCAGACGCTGGCAATCAAAATGTAAACTTGCCATTAACTGTACTGCTTCCGGATCCGTAAGATAGCTCTGATAACCAAGCGTACAGTGATTGAACAAGTAGTTTGGTTTTCTCATGATAATCTTGCCCAGGTACGAGGTGGCGTTCAGTTCTTCGTCCTTCGAAAGCCCTAGATCCAGCGTATTATCAATTGAAACAATGTTAATGGTTTGTTCCAGTTTTTCGTATGCCTGGTATTGGGCAAAGGCAAGGTCATGACTTCCGCCAATGATTACGGGTATTATTTTCCCTTTCACCAACTCGGCTACTGATTCGCTTAATGCAAAATAAGTGTCATCGAGACTATGCCCGGCGGCTATGTCGCCTAAATCGGCAATACGCGCATTTCCAAAATCGCGAAAAGTCCTGTAAAATGCTTTACGCACCGGGTCAGGTCCTTCGGAGCATCCCCTGTTGTTTTTTGCCCTCCGTTCTTCTTTCACACCGATGAGAGCAATATTCACCTTGTCCAGTTCCGGAAAGTTTCCCTGGCGATGGACGGCGATTTCACTGCCCACCTGGCGCGGATGAAAGTCAATGTCACCCACAACGAAATCAAGATTGACCGCCTTAAAAAACCCTGAAATGTCCTTCATATGATTTCACCTGGATGTTATGATGATTTTCCTTTTCCCTTAGCCTTTCCCTTGCTTTTGGCTTTGGTTTTACTTGTAGGTTTGGAGGTACCGGTTACGGCCTTTTTCGTTTCTTTTTTCCCGCCTTTCTTAGGTGGGGCTTCCTCCATAATCTTAACACACTGTTCGTAGGTCAGGTCTTCCGGTTGTGTGTCTTTGGGGAGTCTGAAGTTGTTCTTTCCGTGAGAGAGGTAAGGACCCCATCGTCCTTTGAGGATTTGTAACTCCGCGTCTTGTTCAAAGGTCTTGATAATGCGCTCGCTGTCTGCTTTTCGCTTTTCGAGAATCAGTTCAATGGCCCTATCAATTTGTATTTCCATAGGGTCATCTTCCTTGAGGCTTACAAATTTGCCATCGTGCATCACATAAGGACCGAACCGACCAATGTTGGCGATCACATCTTTGTCTTCAAATTGTCCAACTGGCCGTGGTAGTTTAAACAATTCCAGAGCCTCCTCAAACGTGATGTCTTCAATGCGTTGATTCTTTCGCAGGCTTGCAAACCGCGGCTTTTCTTCATCGTCTACCGTACCAATCTGAACCATGGGGCCATATCGGCCGATGCGCACAATCACCGGTTTTCCTGATTCCGGATCATCTCCCAAAACCCTTTCTCCGGTGGCTTTCTCGGAAGTCTCAATGGTTTCGGTGACATCCTCGTGGAATGGACCGTAAAAAGCATCGATCATTTTGTTCCACTCCAGTTGGCCTTCCGCAATTTCATCAAATTGTTTCTCTATCCGCGCTGTAAAATGGTAATCCAGGATATCTCCGAAATGTTCGATCAAAAAGTCGTTGACCACCATTCCGATATCGGTCGGAAACAATTTGGACTTTTCACTGCCGGCGGTTTCGATACGGGTCTCTTTTGCTACCTCGCCTTGTTTCAGTGTAAATACCAGGTATTCCCTTGGATGCCCTTCCCTGCTTTCCTTTACAACATAGTCACGTTTCTGAATGGTAGAAATGGTAGGTGCATAAGTAGAAGGTCTTCCAATTCCAAGTTCTTCCATTTTCTTTACCAGGCTTGCTTCCGTATACCTCGCTGATGCATGTGGGAAACGTTGTGTGGCATCCATCTGGGAAAGGTTAAGCGTTTGCCCCACAGACAATGGCGGGAGCATTCCTTCCTGATCTTCCTCCTCTTCCTGATCGCTGGATTCATTATAAACTTTAAGAAATCCATCAAACTTCACCACCTCACCACGGGCGATCAATTTTTGTGTTGCATTGGATATGTCAATGGTCACAGTGGTCTTTTCCAATTTCGCATTGGCCATTTGACTGGCAATGGTTCGTTTCCAGATCAGATCGTAAAGTCGTTGTTCGTTCCTTTCACCGTCAACCTCACGATGGTTCATGTATGTGGGACGTATAGCTTCGTGAGCTTCCTGAGCACCTTTGGACTTGGTTGTGTATTGGCGGCTTTCGACATATTCGGTTCCATAGGACCTTCCTATCTCGACTGCAGCTGCGCTGATGGCCGTTTCGGAGAGGTTTACGGAGTCGGTACGCATATAGGTGATCTTTCCGGATTCATATAGCCTTTGGGCCACGGTCATGGTCTGGGCTACTGAAAATCCAAGCTTTCTGCTGGCCTCTTGCTGAAGCGTGGATGTCGTGAATGGTGCAGCCGGTGACTTGGTGGAAGGTTTGGTCTCCAATGCCCCGATCTGATAACTGGCTTCACGGCAATTTTTGAGAAAAGATTCAGCTTCTTCAGCGGTATCAAAACGGTTGGATAATTCTGCCTGGAGTATGGCTTTCTCACCGTCTTTATCTAGATGAAAGATGGCGCGCACACGGTAAAATGGTTTGGATGTAAACGCCTTGATTTCGCGTTCTCTTTCAACGATTAACCGTACCGCAACCGATTGTACCCGACCTGCAGACAGGGAAGGTTTGATCTTTTTCCATAGGATCGGTGATAACTCGAAACCAACCAGTCTGTCCAGTACCCTTCTGGCTTGCTGAGCTTCAACCAGATTGAGGTCTATCCCTCTTGGTGAAGCAATGGCCTTCATGATCGCCGGCTTGGTGATTTCATGAAACACAATCCTTTTGACCTTTTCCTGGGTGAGTCCCAATGCCTCGAACAGATGCCATGAGATGGCCTCTCCTTCACGGTCCTCATCCGTTGCCAGCCATACCATTTCCGCTTTGCTTGCCAACTCGGTCAATTCCTTTATCACATCCTTTTTATCTGGAGAGATTTCATAAGTAGGTTGGTAGCCATTTTCAATATCCACGTGGAGGCCTTTGCCCGGCAAATCTCTGATGTGACCGAAACTGGATTTCACCAGATAATCGTCTCCCAGAAATCCACCAATGGTTTTGGCTTTGGCTGGTGACTCTACAATAACAAGATTTTTTGACATATCAATCTGAAGGGTTTCCCAGGGTGAAAATTCCGCAAAAATTCATCCTTCGTGGCAACAAAGAAAGAAAAAACCATCCTGAAAAAGCAAATTGTTGAATTATGAGTCACCTTAATAACTATGTCGCTGACATTTTGACACCCGTTTGGAATTTGCTAACTTTGAGTCCCTTTTTAACACCGATTTTTCAAATGGATCAGAATGATTTGCTAGCAGAAGAGCGCCAGGGAGAGGTATTGGACAGACCGGTTGATGCGTTGCACGAAGGCCGAAAAAAAATCTATGTAGAGTCATACGGATGTCAAATGAATTTCTCCGATAGTGAGATTGTGGTATCCATCCTTGAAGAAAAGGGTTTTAATACAACGCCTGACTATCATTTGGCCGATGTGGTTTTGATCAATACCTGTGCTATCAGGGATAATGCAGAGCAAAGAGTCAGAAATCGGCTGCAGGAATTCAGGGCTGTCAAGAAAAAAAATCCAGAACTCGTCATAGGTGTGCTGGGATGTATGGCTGAAAGGTTGAAAGCGAAGCTACTTGAGGAAGAAAAACTGGTCGATCTTGTGGCAGGTCCTGATGCGTATCGTACGCTCCCCGCCCTCTTGCAAGAGGTGGAATCCGGGAGAAAGGCTGTAAACGTTATCCTCTCTACCGAAGAAACATACGATGATATCACACCTGTTCGTCTGGATTCCAATGGTGTGACGGCTTTTATCTCCATCATGCGCGGTTGCGACAACATGTGCTCATTCTGTGTGGTTCCCTTTACCAGAGGCAGGGAGCGTAGCCGTGATCCTCAAACGATCGTGCAGGAAGCCAAAGATCTTTTCGCCAAAGGCTACCGGGAGGTAACACTTCTGGGGCAGAATGTGGATTCATATCTATGGGCCGGGGGTGGTCCGAAAAAAGACATCATTAAATCAGGCAAGGATGCAATCAACTTTGCTGGTTTGCTGGAAATGGTAGCCAAGGTAAATCCGGATCTGAGAATTCGTTTCTCCACCTCTCATCCGAAAGACATCACGGAGGATGTTTTACATACCATGGCTGCGCATGAAAATATTTGCAATTACATTCATCTGCCCGTTCAATCAGGAAACAGCCGGATTCTTGAGAAAATGAACAGGGGGTATACCCGTGAGTGGTATATGGACCGGGTGGAAATGATACGTCGGATTATCCCCGACATAGCGATCTCCACTGACGTGATATGCGGATTTTGTTCAGAAGAGGAAGCAGATCATCAGGAGACCCTTTCCATGATGGAATGGGCGGCTTTTGATTTTGCGTACATGTTCAAATACTCCGAAAGACCAGGCACATTGGCGGAGAGAAAGTACAGCGATGACGTGACGGAATCACTGAAAACCAAACGGTTAGAGCAAGTGATAGAACTGCAGCAACGAATGTCCCTGGAAAGCAATGAGAAGGATATTGGTAAGGTGTTCAGGGTACTCGTCGAAGGGGTTTCAAAACGTTCACAGGAACACCTCTATGGCAGAAATGATCAGAACAAGGTGATGATCTTTCCCAAAGGCAACCTGGTTCGCGGACAATATGTTCATGTAAGGGCAGACCGGTGTACAGCGGCAACCCTTATGGGAGAAGTTGTTGAGCATGCATGAACTGAAAAAACGGATACCCATCCTGGGCTTGTTGTTCACCACCCTGGTGGCCAGCGCCGGTGAACCGGTGTATCAGTTGAATGCTAAAAAGGATATGGCCTTATCTGCAACGGGAATGATGCTTTGCGGAATGCCGCTCCTATCCAATCAAACCCGTTTTTATCACCGAAGTGAGCTGGCGTCGCTTCAAACTGAAAAGCTTTGGTGGCCTGGCCTGGATAAAAAAGCACACCTTAACTGGTCCCTTTCTGCGGATCGCATCAGCACCATCATTCCATTCGGTATGGCAGTCGTGGTGGGTGCATTGCCATGGACGCTTGCAAATGAAAGAGACGGCAAAGGCGGAACCTGGACGCAGGCAAGAACAATCTATACCATGTACATGGAGGCCTGGTTGATTCAGGCTGGCATCAAAAGTATGATCAAGACACTCGTCAACCGGCCCAGACCCTTCTTGTTCAACCCATCCTACTCCACGGAAGATAAATTGTTACGGGCAGAAAAAGGTGGCAAGGATTCCTTTATCTCAGGCCATACCTCGGGGGCATTTATGACTGCAGCGTTTGTTTCCACCGTACTTATGCACACATCCGAAAAGAAACATATCAGATGGATTGCTTTGGCACTCGCAGGCGCCGCTACTGTGACTGCCGTTCAGAGGTATCGGTCCGGTGACCATTACCCCACCGACATTCTGACCGGGGCATTTACAGGGACGCTTACAGGAATTTTGGTCCCGGCTCTTCATTTAAGTGGTAGACAGGCCGTTGATCTGCGAACCGGTATACAATATCCTGATGGATATGCACCTGTATATACCCTTGGATTAAATATGTCATTAACAACAGCTTTTAACGGGCGGCATTCAATCACGATCTCAAAATGAACGTCAAGGAAATCAAACAACGATTTGGGATTATCGGTTCATCCAACTTGCTGGACCGTTCCCTGGAGATAGCCATTCAGGTGGCTCCAACGGATTTGACTGTATTGATCACCGGTGAAAGCGGAACCGGTAAGGAGGCTTTCCCGCAAATTATTCATCATCTGAGTAAAAGAAAGCACGGACCCTTTATCGCCGTAAACTGTGGCGCCATTCCGGAGGGCACCATCGACTCGGAATTGTTCGGGCATGAAAAAGGTTCCTTTACCGGTGCACATGATGCCCGGAAGGGTTATTTTGAGGTGGTGAATGGTGGTACGATCTTCCTGGATGAAGTTGGCGAGTTACCATTATCGACTCAGGTGCGATTGCTACGGGTCCTTGAAACCGGAGAATTCATCCGTGTGGGGTCCTCCAAGGTGATCAAGACCGATGTGAGAGTGGTCGCTGCGACTAATGTAAACCTTGCACAGGCTGTGGCCAATGGTAAATTCCGGGAAGACTTGTATTATAGACTGAATACGGTACCTATCAGAGTGCCTTCGCTTAGGGAAAGAAAGGAGGATATACATCTGTTGTTCAGAAAGTTTACAGCAGATTTTGCCGATAAATATCAGATGCCACCTATCAGACTAACGGATGAAGCGGTAGAAATGATCAATGCATACCGGTGGCCCGGTAATGTGCGCCAGTTGAGGAATATTGCGGAACAGGTTTCAATCATTGAGGAAAGCCGTGAAATTGGTCCCGAGCGACTAAGATCATACCTGCCGGATGATTCGGGTACGAATTTACCCGTCTTACTTGAACCAAGTGAAGAACAAAAGGGAATGACGGACAGGGAAATATTGTATAAGGTTCTGTTTGATATGAAACGAGATGTAACCGATCTGAAAAAACTAGTGGCAGTTCTGATGAAAGGCAATCAGCCTTCAGAAGACATTCACACGGAAAATGCCCAGGTTATTAATCGGTTGTATGATGACAATGCCGCGGTATATCCGGTGACCATTCGCAATGGAAAGGACACACATGAAGAGGATCATGACCGCATTGACGCACATGAAGATGTTACGGAAGAATCTTTATCAATAGCTCAGAAGGAAGAAGAATTGATCAGAAAGGCATTGGAAAAACACAACGGTCGCCGTAAAAAAGCCGCCGAAGAACTGGGTATTTCGGAGCGTACCCTGTACCGGAAGATCAAAGAATACAGCATGTAATGTTTTAGCACGATCTTTGGATGGCTCCATTACCAAAACACCGCCATGATGTTTAAGATAAAAGCAAAGTTTAAGGTCCTGGGGCTGCTGATTATGGTTGCAGGTCTGGCCGGTGGTTGCGGGTTCTATTCGTTCAGCGGTGTTTCCATTGGGCCGGATGTCAAAACAATTTCCATAGGGTACTTTCAGAATAATGCGTCCCTGGTGCAACCCGTATTGAGCCAACAATTCACAGAAGCGCTCAAAGATATTTTTATCAGACAGTCTCGTTTGTCATTGGTGAACAACAACGGTGATATGGATGTGCAAGGTCAGATAACCGGCTACGAGGTAAGTCCTGTGGCAATCCAGGGAAATGAGACGGCGGCCATGAACCGGTTGACCATCCGGGTCAGGGTTACTTATGTCAACCGAAAGGAAAAGAACAAAGACTTCGAGTCGGAATTCTCCAGGTATACCGATTTCGAGGGAGCGACAGACTTTAATGCGAAGGAGGAAGAATTGATGAAGCTGGTATATGATCAGCTGTCACAAGACATCTTTGATAAGATCATGATCAATTGGTAGTGGATGGATGCCGCCACCCTCATATCCGTATTAAAAAGGGAAGCTCCCCTGCAGAATCTTTCAGGAGAGTGGTTGCAGTCACTCGTTAGTGAGTACCCGTATTTTCCAACAGCACGTATGTTGGTGGCCCGTAAACTGAAGGATGCCTCTGATTTCAGGTATGAAGATTATCTCCGTAAGACGGCTGCATATGCCGGAGACCGGAGTGTTCTGTACCACTGGATACATGCGGAGGAAAAGGAAAAAGAGCCGGAGCTTGAGGCACCTGTCGCAGCTCAGAAAAAAATTGTTGGTAAGGAAGAGGTAAAACCGGCGAAGAAGGAATCATCGATTGTTGTTGATAAACCTCTCAAGCCGGACAAGATGGTTGACCCGGGGAGTCGGGTTCGCGATATCGCTCCTGTAGAAACGGTCGTCCCTGAAATCAAAAAAGATAAGAAAGAAAAAGCACCGGTAAAGACGCCGGAACGCTTCAAGCCAGCTGCAAAGCAGGAGAATGAGATAGGTAACAAAAAACCGGCGACGCCCAGCAACAGGACGTTCTCAGACTGGTTGAAACATACAAGTCAACCAACCCGAGGCATTGAACCGGTACAAGAAATTAAAACCGAACCGGAGACAACGGACAAGCCATCCTCACCGGAAGAACTGATAGACCGGTTCATTAAGGCAGACCCGAGGATCCAGGCGAAGGCAGAATTCTTTTCGCCTGAGAACATGGCAAAGAAAAGTGCTGCAGAGCACGATGAGTTCATGACAGAAACCCTGGCAAAAATATACGCGGACCAGGGTCATGTGGCCAAAGCCATTGCTATATATGAGAAGTTAACTTTGAAATATCCGGAAAAAAGCGGTTACTTTGCAGCCCTTATTCAGGCATTAAAAGACAATAATCAACAGTAATATGATCTTCAATATCCTCACCGTACTGATTCTGATCGTTTGTGTTCTTCTCATTCTGATCGTTTTGGTGCAAAATTCAAAAGGAGGGGGCCTGGCCTCATCATTCGCATCAAACAACCAGATTGTGGGTGTGCGTAAAACTGCGGATTTCCTGGAAAAGGCCACCTGGGTATTGGTAGCGGTCCTTCTCGGCCTCAGTCTGCTTTCAAGCACTGTAATCCCCAGAGATGAGAACCGTGCTGAATCCCGCATGGAAGAGCAGATTCAGAGTGCTCCTTCGCCTCAGACAGGCGCACCGGTTCTACCGGATGTACCCGAAGAAGATCCCGGACAGTAAGGTTCGTCTCGTGACAGCATGACGTCAGTCGGCAGCGGTCATGACAATTTAACGTCAATTGCAGATAATTTGTCAGTCGCTACACCTGTCAACACACAAATAAGCCATTTGGCATGTAATGTGAGTATAGGAAGCCGCAATCAAGAATATTCATTGTTAAACTAAAATTGTATTGAACCATGGGAAAGATCCAGATCAAGCCCCTTGCAGATCGGGTGCTTGTTGAAGCTTCTGCCGCAGATGAGACTACCGCAGGTGGTATCATCATACCAGATACCGCAAAAGAAAAACCCCAAAAAGGAAAAATCGTGGCAGTCGGCACCGGTAAAAAGGATGAGCCGCTGACGGTAAAAGAAGGTGATACGGTACTTTATGGCAAGTATGCCGGAACAGAGATCACCGTTGATGGCAGAGATTATCTGATCATGAGAGAGTCAGATATTTTCGCTGTTCTGTAAACCCATTTAAATCAACCTTAAAAAGAAAACTATAGCTATGGCAAAGGAAATAATCTTTGACATTGAGGCACGTGACGCTCTTAAAAGAGGAGTAGACGCTTTGGCTAATGCAGTCAAGGTAACACTCGGCCCCAAAGGTCGCAACGTGATCATCGATAAAAAATTCGGTGCACCTTCTATTACAAAAGACGGTGTAACGGTTGCGAAGGAAATTGAACTGGAAGATCCCATTGAGAACATGGGTGCACAGATGGTTAAAGAAGTGGCTTCCAAAACCGGCGATGTCGCAGGTGATGGTACCACAACCGCCACCGTTCTGGCTCAGGCCATCGTAACGGCAGGTCTTAAGAATGTAGCCGCAGGTGCCAATCCGATGGACCTCAAACGCGGAATCGACAAAGCTGTTGAGGCTACCGTTGAGTCGCTCAGAAAACTGTCTAAATCAGTAGGCCACGACAGCGACAAAATCGAGCAGGTTGCAACCATCTCCGCCAACAGTGATGCCACTATTGGTAAATTGATTGCAGATGCCATGGGTCGGGTAAAGAAAGAAGGCGTAATCACCGTGGAAGAAGCCAAAGGTACCGAAACAACCGTTGAAGTGGTTGAAGGTATGCAGTTCGATCGCGGTTATATTTCTCCTTACTTCGTAACTGATCCGGAAAAGATGGAAGCTGTTCTGGATGCTCCTTACATCCTTATCTACGATAAGAAGATCTCTGTAATGAAGGACCTTCTTCCCGTACTTGAGAAATGTGTTCAATCCGGTAAACCGCTGTTGATCATTGCGGAAGATGTGGACGGTGAAGCCCTGGCCACCCTTGTGGTGAATAAAATCCGTGGCAGCCTGAAGATCGCTGCTGTGAAAGCCCCTGGATTCGGTGATCGTCGTAAAGCCATGCTGGAAGACATCGCCATCCTAACTGGCGGTACTGTGATCTCCGAAGAAAGAGGTTTCAAACTGGAAAATGCAGACCTCTCTTTCCTTGGACAAGCAGAGAAGATCACCATCGATAAAGACAATACCACCATCGTTGACGGTGCCGGTAAAGCGGATGATATCAAAGCCCGTGTAAACCAAATCAAGGCCCAGATCGAATCCACCACTTCTGACTACGATAAGGAAAAGCTCCAGGAAAGACTGGCCAAGCTGTCTGGCGGAGTTGCCGTACTTTACGTAGGTGCAGCTACTGAAGTGGAAATGAAGGAAAAGAAAGACCGTGTGGATGATGCATTGCATGCCACCCGCGCAGCTGTTGAAGAAGGAATCATTCCCGGAGGCGGCGTTTCTTATATCCGTGCAATCGCTGTCCTCAATAAACTGAAGGCTGACAACCAGGATGAAGAAACTGGTATCAAGATCGTGAAACGTGCGCTCGAAGAACCCCTGCGTCAGATTGCTGCCAATGCCGGACTGGAAGGTTCTGTTGTTGTTCAGCAAGTGGCCGGAGGAAAAGATGACTACGGTTTCAATGCCCGCACCGAGCAATATGAAGATATGTTCGAAGCAGGTATCATCGATCCTACCAAGGTATCACGTGTTGCACTCGAGAATGCGGCTTCCATCGCAGGTATGTTGCTGACCACCGAATGTGTACTCGCGGATAAGCCTGAAGAAAATGGTGCTCCTGCTATGCCTCCTATGGGCGGCGGCATGGGCGGCATGATGTAATCAGAGCTTGCCATGATTATTATAAGGCCCCGGAAACCCCGGGGCCTTTCTTTTTGTGCGTCCCCTTATTCTCCATAACTTCGCGCCAGCATTCCAACAACAGAATCATGATCGTTCCACCGGCCCATCGCCTTGAACATGTGCAGGAGTATTATTTCTCCACCAAGCTTAAACAGATCGCTGTCATGCGGTCCAAAGGATTGAACGTACTCAATCTGGGCATTGGAAGTCCGGACATGCCACCGGCAGATGAAACCATACAGGCGCTGATTCATTCAGCCCAGGATCCCAATCATCATGCATATCAGCCGTATACCGGAACGCCTGAATTGCGTAAGGCCATGGCGGAATGGTATTTGAAAACCTATGGTGTGATCCTCGATGAAACCTCGGAAATACTTCCCCTTATGGGATCCAAGGAAGGGATCATGCATATCACCCTGGCCTTTGTAAATCCGGGGGATGAGATTCTGATCCCGGATCCGGGCTATCCGACTTATTCGGCGGTCGCAAATTTGGCGCAGGCCATAATAAGAACATATAATTTGTCTGAGGAAAACAATTACCAACCTCAGGTTGAAGAACTGGATCGCCTGGCCCACACCCATACCCGGATGATATGGCTTAATTATCCGCACATGCCTACGGGTACGCCGGCAGATGATGATGCCATGGAGGCGGTGCTCGCCTGGGCAAAACACCGCAAGATTCTGGTGGTGAATGATAATCCATACAGCCTGGTACTCAATGCAGGTGAGCCTACCAGTATTTTGCAGTATGAGGATGGCAAAGAAGTAGCATTGGAATTAAACTCCCTGAGCAAGTCACACAACATGGCCGGGTGGCGTGTGGGAATGCTTGCAGGCGCTGCTGATCATGTTCAAACTGTACTTCGGGTCAAAAGCAACATGGATTCGGGTATGTTCAGACCCATCCAGGATGCTGCCGTTGCTGCGTTACATGTTGATGAGGCATGGCACGAATCCAGAAACCACGAATACGAAAAGCGGCGTTCCCTTGTATGGGCCTTGTTTGACGAGCTTGGCTGCAGCTATGCAAAGGATCAATGTGGAATGTTTGTCTGGGCACGTATCCCGGGGAATGAGGTTTCTTCGGAAGCCTTCGTGGAGCGCTTGCTCCAGGAATACCACGTGTTTATTACACCGGGTATGATCTTCGGTGAAAATGGCAAACAGCACGTGCGCATATCGCTCTGCAGTCCTGAATCGGTATACAAAGAAGCATTGTCCAGGTTGAAAGTCCCCGGACGTGAAAAGGCTACCCGGGCATCATGACCATAGCCATCATAGGACTCGGCCTCATCGGAGGTTCGTTATCAAAGGATCTCAGAAACACTGGCTTTGCGGATACGTTACTCGGTGTTGATCAGAATGCGGGTCATGCAAAACAAGCACTTGAATTGGGCCTGGTTGATCAGATCGTAGATATGAACGAAGCCATCTCCCAGGCAGATGTCATTGTTCTTGCTGTTCCCGTAATCACGATCAAAACATTACTTCCTTCGATCCTGGATCGGATGAAGGAAGGGCAGGTGGTTACGGATATGGGCTCCACCAAAACCACCATTTTCAAAACGATTGCGGATCACCCGAACCGTCGTTTTTATGTTTCTTCCCATCCTATGGCGGGAACGGAACATTCCGGTCCGCAGGCTGCAGTCAGTGGATTGTTTCGGGATAAGGTGGGCATCATTTGCAACAAGGAATCCTCATCTCCTGAAGCTTTGAAGACGGTGGAAGGCATGTATGCTGCGGTGGGTATGAAACTGTTGTATATGGATGCGGATGCCCACGACATGCATGCGGCATACGTATCGCATATTTCTCATATCAGCTCATTTGCCCTTGCCCTTGCTGTTTTGGAAAAAGAGAAAAACGAAAAGGCCATCTTTAATCTTGCCAGTGGTGGATTCGGATCTACTGTTCGTCTTGCCAAAAGCTCTCCTGAGATGTGGGCACAGGTATACACCGAAAATGATGCCTATATCCTCGAGGTGTTAGACGCCTACATAAGGATCGTACAGGAATTCAGGGATGAGATTGCAGCAGGTCATATCGACAAACTACGGGAGATGATGACGGAAGCGAATGCCATCCGGAAAGTACTGGATAAGGAAAAGGACTGATCCTACAGGACCAGCCCATTTCCCTATGTGTATGTTTACAGTTTGATGATCCTTGAACTTCCTGAAAGTTCCTGGTGGGTAATTACACCGTTGCCCATGTAATACACAACCGATGATCCGGACAGGTGTGCTTTCAATGTTTGATTAACGGTCAGATGCATACTGCTGGAACCTGACAGGTTAATGTCCACATGGTTCACATCAAGGTCCAGGCCTTCCAACCGGCTTGAACCGCTTCCATGCACACGGTAGGTATCGGCGTGACCTTCAAAGTTAACTTCCGATGATCCCGACAGATCGGCGTCCAGGTAGGTCACATTCATGGTGCCTGTGATCCGGCTGGAACCTGACAGATGGGCTTCGAGTTCCGGTGTGAACAACGTGTCTTCAAAATAAACGGTCGACGCACCTGACAGGTCAATGCGACTCAGGTCATGTACGGTAAGGTATGCCACCTTTGTTGCGCGGCCCAGCAACCGTATATTATTTTTCATACTGATATCCACCTGGCCGTTCCGGACCTTCACGTCAACCAGGGACATCAGGTTGTCGTCGGTTTCGATCACCAGTTTTTCTTCATTGGGAGAGAAGCTTACGTAAGCTACGAATGAATTGGACAGTTCAAGTTCGTGTATATTGCTCAGCGGGATTTCATTCTGAATGATACGCCCGGAAGGTGATACCACCAGTCGTTCCCTTGTACAGGATGCGAATATGGTCAGCACGCATCCGAAGATCATTATCTTTTTCATGTTTAAACGCATTTTGATTTCCTTTCCCTAAGGATGCGTTTTTCTGAGAAGGTTGCATGAAGTAGAAAAAAATCTTTCCTGCAACTAAAAAAAGTGCCCGGCCGCTTACCTGAACCAGTCGGCGTACATCACATAGTTATTGGAGATGCGTTGAATTTGTCCTTCGAATAATTCTTTGCTGACCTCCTTCACCTTCCTGGCGGGCACACCGGCGTATACACTTCCGCTTTCTACGTGCGTTCCTTCAAGAACCACGGCACCTGCTGCGATGATGGAATGTGAATCCACGACCACGCCATCCATGACGATGGCGCCCATGCCGATCAATACATTGTCATGGATTGTACAGCCGTGTACGATGGCACGATGGCCGACCGAAACATTGTTGCCAATGGTAACAGGTGCTTTCTGGTATGTACAATGGATCACTGCATGATCCTGGACGTTTACCTTATTTCCCATTCGGATCCAATGTACATCTCCGCGAACCACTGCGTTAAACCAGACACTGCAGTCGTCACCCATGATCACATCACCTACAACGGTGGCGTTTTCTGCCAGGTAACAATTATCTCCGAATTGAGGCTTCTTGCCTTCTACTGGTTTGATGAGTGCCATAGTCAGGATGGGTTTGTGTTTTCCGGTTGATGGAAGACAGGAACGTTTTCAGGATCGTCCATGGTATAATGCAGACCAATGCTCTGCCTTCTATCCATGGCCATCTTAATGATAAGGTAAGCGATATTGATGAGATTACGCAATTCGCATAACTCCCTGGAGACGGTTGTTTTTTCGTACAGTGCTTCTGTTTCCCGGTAAAGGATCTCCAGGCGATCCATAGCTCTTTTCATCCGCAGGTCAGAGCGTACGATGCCGACATAACTGCTCATGATCATGCGCAGTTCCCGGTGAGACTGGGTGATGAGGATCATCTCTTCCGGTGCTTCAGTTCCGGAAGTATCCCATTCCGGAATACCCGATTTGATCGTTGTTCCCGCTATTACGTTGACGGCATGTTTATAGGCCCGATGAGAATATACCACGGCTTCCAGAAGCGAATTAGAGGCCAGGCGGTTCGCACCATGCAATCCGGTACTTGAACATTCGCCAATAGCATAAAGGTTTGTGATAGAGCTGAGTCCGTCCTGATTCACCGCGATGCCCCCGCAAAGGTAATGTGCAGCAGGTACAACCGGGATCAGGTCTTTCTCAGGATTGATGCCAATACCCAGGCATTTCTCATGGATTGTTGGGAAGTGTTCCCTGAATTCGACCATATCCAGATGTCTGCAATCCAGTCCTACAAAGTCTTCACCGCTGATCTTCATTTCTGTATCTATGGCTCTGGCAACGATGTCACGTGGTGCAAGGGACCCCCGATGATCATATTTATGCATGAATTCTTCGCCCTGTCCATTTCTCAGGATGGCCCCGAAACCTCGTACAGCTTCAGATATCAAAAAGGAAGGATGATCTCCAGGATTGTAAAGGGAGGTTGGGTGGAACTGCATGAATTCCATATCCCTGATCTGACCTTTGGCACGGTACACCATGGCGATACCATCCCCTGTTGCAACCACCGGGTTGGTGGTGGTATTGTAAACATGACCTGCGCCTCCGGAGGCCATCAGGGTAATGCGGGAGAGGTATGTGTCCACTTGCCCCGTATGTACATTGAGTACATATGTGCCGTAGCATTGGATGTCTTCGCGCCGTCTGGTTACCTTTTCTCCCAGATGGTGCTGGGTAATGATATCCACTACAAAATGGTGATCAAGTATGGTGATGTCCGGATGGTTCTTTGCCTTGCGCAGCAGAGAGGTCTCTATCTCAAAGCCGGTGGAGTCTTTTCTGTGCAGCACCCGTTTTTCCGAATGCGCACCTTCCATGGCCAGGTCATACTTTCCGGAAGGGGTCTTGTCAAACTCCACTCCCCAGTCTACCAATTCCCGGATGCGATCGGGTGCCTCACTTACGACCATTCGTACGACATCCTCATCACAAAGCCCTCCACCGCATTCAAGGGTATCTGCGATGTGTTTCTCATAGGTGTCCGGCGCATATATGACGGCCGCGATTCCTCCCTGGGCGTATTTGGTGTTGGATTCTTCCGGTTCCGCTTTGGTAACCATACACACCTTTCCGTGTTGGGCAGCCTTAAGGGCATAACTTAACCCGGCAATACCGGATCCGATTACCAGAAAATCGGTCTCTTTTTTCATCAACAGGTTATCAGGCGCACCTGAAAGTATAACTTTGGTTACCTTTAGGGCATTACAAAAATAACCTTTCGGACTCAAAAAGGAAGCGAAGTATATGGAAAAGCAGGTCATTACGATATATGCGGAGTCCACACCGAACCCGGCGGCAATGAAATTCGTTGCAAACAAGATGCTGGTCAAAGGCCGCGAAGTGGAATTCAAGAGTGCTGAAGAAGCCGTACATGCGCCACTGGTAAGCCGGTTATTCACCTTTCCGTTTGTGAAAAATGTTTTCGTTGCGGCCAACTTTATCAGCATTACAAAGAGTGAAGCCATCGAGTGGAATGACGTGGTGATGGAGTTGCGGGAGTTTATCCGCGACCGGCTTACAGAAGGTTTAGCGGTGGTTGAGGAATCCTCAAAATCTCCGGCAGGTGATGCGGAGTCTGTTTCATTACCTGGTGATCCGGCCATTCCTCAGGGCGAGTTGGAGGAAAGGATATCAGGCATCCTGGAAGAATACATCAGGCCGGCGGTCGAGCAGGACGGAGGTGCCATCCACTTTCATTCATTCAAGGACGGTGTGGTTAAAGTTTTGTTGAAAGGCGCCTGCAGTGGATGCCCCAGTTCTACCATCACGCTGAAAGCAGGGATTGAAGGACTCATGAAGAGAATGGTCCCTGAGGTAACGGCGGTGGAAGCCGTAAGTGCTTAGCTAAGCGAAGTGCTGCAGATCGAACAGTTTGCGGTAGGTGCCGTTTCGTTCGATCAGTTCCTGATGATTGCCTTGTTCAACAATCCGTCCTTCATCAAGTACAACGATGGTATCCGCATGCTGGATGGTCGATAACCGGTGTGCGATAACGATGGAGGTCCGGTTCTTCATCAGGTTCAGCAATGCATCCTGTACCCATTTTTCAGATTCCGTATCGAGGGCTGAGGTGGCTTCATCCAGGATGAGAATGGGTGGGTTTTTCAATACGGCGCGGGCGATGCTGATGCGCTGCTTCTGACCACCGGACAATCGTCCGCCGCGTTCCCCGATCATCGTGTCGTATCCGTTTTCAAGTTGTTCGATAAAATCATGGGCATGGGCAATACGTGCTGCTTCGATAACCTGCTCCCGGCTGGCCCCGGTTACGCCCAGGGTTATATTATTAAATACCGTATCGTTAAACAGGATGGATTCCTGCGTAACGATGCCCATCAACCCTCTCAGATCACGCAGCTTTAATTCTTTCACGGGTATGTCATCAATCAGAAGCTGGCCTTCTGCGATGTCATAAAATCGTGGAAGGAGGTCGGCCAGGGTAGATTTCCCTGCCCCGGATGCGCCTACCAGCGCGACCGTTTTGCCCTTGGGAATTTGAAGATCGATGTCGTTGAGCACCTGATCACCTCCATAGGAAAAGCGCACGTGCCGGTATTCAATGGCTGTTTCAAAGGACTTCAGTTCCCTGGGGTTGGTGGTCTCCGCAATCTTCTCATCGGCATCCAGCACCGATTGGATCCTGTCCAGCGATGCACTTCCCCGTTGAATGTTATACCAGGCGGTGGTGATGGCTTTCGCTGGAGCGATCAATTGCGAACACAGGAAGAGATAAGTGATCAAAACATCGGCACCCATTTCGCCTTTTAAAACCATCTGTCCACCGTAGAGAACTACAACAGAAATGGCGGTTACGCCCAGGAGTTCGCTTAACGGAGAAGCCAGGTCACGTTTCCGGAACATGCGCTGCATCAGTTGACGGAATCGTCCGTTCTGCTGACTGAAAGTGTTGTTCATCTTTTCCTCCGCAGAAAATGCTTTGATGATGCGAATGCCCGATAAGGTTTCTTCAAAGGTGGACATCACATTTCCCAGGTGAGTCTGTGTCTTGACCGATGTTCGTTTCAGGCTTCTGCCCATGGCTCCGATCAGCAGACCGGCGATCGGGACCACTACAAAGACCACGAGGGTAAGGGACGGACTGAAAGCGATCATACCACCCAGAAAAACGATCAGGGTGAAAGGATCCTTCACGATCATTTCCAGGGAGCTCAGGATCGACCATTCCACCTCCTGGACATCATTGGAGAACCGCGTCAGAAGATCCCCTTTTCTTTGTTCGGTATAAAAGGAAATGGGCAGGGAAAGCACCTTGCGGTAAAGGCGCTCCCTCAGCTCCTTCACTACGCCGCTGCGTACTGCGGCCAGGAAGAACATGGCCAGATAACGAAAAATATTCTTCAGCAGAAAAGCGGTGACCAGCCAGATACATACCACGGCAAGTGCATGCTGTTTGCTGCCGCTGGTGCGAATGACATCCGAAATATAATACCGCAGCAGGTCTATGAAGTAAGTTGAATTGAGTGCAAATTCTGGAGGTTGATCCACCATCTCTATCGTACCCAATATCAAACCCAGAAAGGGCATCATCATGGTCACCGAGAAAAAGGAAAAGACCACGGAAAGCACGTTAAACAAAATATTCAGCCAGGCGGAGGTCTTAAACGAAGACACCATTCGCAGAAGGACAAATAACTTTTGCATGGCTTATTGAACTGAGGGAATCCTGTTTTATTTCGTACGGGTGATCGGACAAAGATAACCTTCCTGGATGATACGAAAGGCGCTGGCCTTGCCAATCTTTCTTACCTTTGCCGCGTATGGACTCGACGAGACAGCAAAAAATGGCCAGGATGATCCAAAAAGAGTTGGGTGAACTGTTCATTGTAGAGGGAAAGAAGCTTACCGCTTCCAAGGGTATGATCACGGTTACCCAGGTCCGGATCACCCCGGATATGGGCCTTGCAAGGGTCTACCTCAGCATTTTTAATGTGGCGGACAAGCAGGCGCTCATTGCCGATATCAACAAGGAAGCGTACGTGTACAGAAAGATGCTTGGACAACGCATTCGCCATCAGGTACGGAAGATTCCCGAGCTGACCTTTTTCCTGGATGATTCCCTGGACTATGCGGAGCGGATAGATCAGTTGCTTTCCGGTCCCTCCGGATTATAACGCTACACCAGTATGCGCTACGATCCGATAAAGAAGAACCTGGGCGAATTTTTTAACCGTTCGCCATGGCTCCGCAAATTGTTTTACCATTTGCTTGATCTTCTCCTTCTCAGATCCTGGTACGTTCAATACGAATTACGAAAATGGGCAAAGAAGGCGGGCAATAAAGTTCATGTATTGGATGCGGGTTCGGGATTCGGTCAATATACATACTTTCTGAGCAGAATGCGACCGGAGTGGAACATTCTGGCGGTGGATGTGAAAGAAGAACAGGTTTGTGACTGCAATGGTTTTTTTCGAAGGCTTGGAAGAGAACAGGTTCTGTTCAAAACCGCAGATCTCTTGAAAATGCGTCATGATAACGCTTTTGATCTGATACTGTCAATTGACGTCATGGAATGTATTGCCGATGATATGGAGGTGTTTCGCAATTTTCAGCACTCTCTCAAAGAAGGGGGAATGTTATTAGTCTCCACTCCCTCCGATATCAATGGTTCGGATGAGGGGCGAAATGAAGGTTCATGGTTCATTGAAGAACAAGTTCGGGAAGGGTACAACATTGATGAAATCCAGGAAAAACTCAGAGCAGCAGGTTTCAGCAGGGTAAGGGCAAGATACTCTTACGGGACCATGGGTAGGTTATCGTGGAAACTTTCTGTCAAACTCCCGATGCTTTTATTGGGCTACAGCAAATTATTTTTTGTCATCTTGCCGGTGTATTATCTGTTCGTGTACCCGGTCAGCTTTGTATTGAATATGTTGGATATGGGCGTGGTGCATCGTTCCGGATCCGGTTTGATTGTGAAAGCATACAAATAAGGCCGCGCAGCCATCACACGGGCCTGCAGGAAAGAAATAAGTTCGGATTGAATTTTCCATACTATATCGCCCGCCGTTACCTTTTCTCAAGGAAATCACACAATGCGATCAACCTGATCTCAGGTATTTCCGTTCTGGTGATGACCATCCTCACCGCTGCGCTTTTTACGGTATTGTCTGTTTTTAACGGATTTGAAAGCCTGATCGTTAGTCTGTTCAATTCATTTGACCCTGATCTGAAGATCACCGCTGTGCAAACCAAATCATTCGATCTGGATAGTATTCCGGAGGAGCAGATCCGCCAGATAAAGGGCGTTGCATTTTATTCACCTGTGATCGAAGAAAACGTATTGCTCAAGTATGACGACAAGCAGTATATCGCAACGATGAAGGGGGTTACTCCTGCATTTTTCAAGATCAGTCACATGGAGGGCATGATGGTCGATGGTAGCCTGGTGCTTACCGAGCAGGGACAGCAAATGGCGGTTCTGGGTTATGGTGTGGCCTCGGCATTATCGATTCACATGGGAAATGTCTTTCGTCCCATCAACCTGTATGTTCCGAAAAAAACCAAGAAGGGCATTGCGGTGACAGCCCAGAATGCGTTTAACATAAAGCACGTAATGCCATCGGGTATATTCTCTATCCAACAGGATTTTGATTCAAAATATATCCTGATCTCATTGGATATGGCCCGTGAACTTACCCAGTATGAAAACCGGGTGAATGCCATTGAGTTGGGTCTTACGGAGGGCACAGACCCGGAACAGGTGAGAATGGAATTGCGCAAACTGCTGGGTGATGGTTTTGAGATCCGCGACAGGTTTGAACAACATGCGGTGCTATATAAAATCATGAAATCCGAGAAATGGGCCATATTTCTTATCCTGACCTTTACCCTGGTCATCGGTGCATTCAATATCATTGGCGCACTCACCATGCTGATCGTTGAGAAGAAGAAAGACATCCGCACGCTATGGAGCATGGGAGCGGATGCACAAATGATCCGACGCATTTTCATGGTGGAGGGAATGTTGATCTCTCTTGTGGGGTGTGTACTTGGAATTCTCCTGGGGTTTGCCATATGCTGGATCCAGTACAAATTTGGTGTGGTAGGACTGGAAGGGAGCGGCACCTTTGTGATCGAAGCCTATCCGGTCGAGATCCGGGTTCGGGATATGATTTCGGTTTTTATCACCGTGGCATGCATTGGATGGTTGGCGGCATGGATACCGTCACGACGTATTCACAAGAACGCTTTGTGGGCGTCTTCTCCTCAGGCGTAAACAGTGTAATGTTCCCTGATCTCGTTCAGGATTGCAAGTACCTCATCGGTTGAGTCGGACGTGACCAGGCGAAGGCGAAAGGCTTTGAAATGATCCAGGCCGCGAAAGTAGTTACCATAGTGGCGTCGCATTTCAAGTAATCCGAGTTTATCCCCTTTCCATCTGAGAGAATGAAGAAAGTGTTGGCGTGCTGCTTCTATGCGATCCTCCAGCGTAGGGCGCGCGCATTCGGTACCCGTGTTAAGGAAATGCTTGATTTGTTTAAATATCCAGGGATTTCCAATGCTGGCCCTACCGATCATGATTCCATCTACCCCGAAACGGTTTTTCATATCGAGGGCTTTTTGAGGACTGTCCACATCACCGTTTCCGAAGATCGGAATATGCATTCTGGGGTTCTCCTTAATAGCTCCGATATGTGTCCAATCCGCCTCGCCTTTATACATCTGCACGCGTGTGCGACCGTGTACGGTCAGGGCCTGAATTCCCACATCCTGTAAACGTTCGGCTGCTTCCACGATCCGGATGCTTTTTTCATCCCACCCCAGGCGTGTTTTGACCGTTACCGGGAGTGAGGTGGCTTGCACGATCTCCTTTGTCATCTCTACCATCCTTGGTATATCCTTCAGAATACCGGCACCGGCGCCCTTGCATGTCACCTTTTTGACCGGACAACCGAAGTTGATATCAATGAGATCAGGATTTGCGGCTGCCGCGATCTCGGTTGCCTGCCTCATCGAATCGATTTCGCCACCAAAAATCTGAATGCCAATGGGACGTTCTTCTTCGAAGATATCCAGTTTCTTGAGGCTTTTTGCAGCATCACGGATCAGTCCCTCCGATGAAATGAACTCAGTATACATGAGGTCCGCACCATGTTGTTTGCACAATGCACGGAAGGGTGGGTCACTTACATCCTCCATAGGAGCAAGAAGCAGCGGAAATTCACCTAATTCGATATTGTCTATCTTTGCCATCTCCTCAAGAATGCAAAGGTAAGAAATGCCTGGCGGATGAATGATAAACACCTTTTGAAGTCACTTGGCACACCTGTTCAGGTAGCTATACTCCTTGTTTTTTCGGTTTGTTGCGCGATCATCTTCATAGGCCTGGCTGGCCTGGCCATATGGAGTATCTGGGACATCAACATTTTCATGGATACGACGACACTCACCCGATACGATCTGCCTGAAGTCATTGAAGCCAATAAACTCTTGTTGCTTTTTCAGCATTTGGGTCTTTTTATCACCCCTGCATTACTTTTTGGGTATCTGGCACAACGGGCACCTGTCAGGTACCTGAGTCTGGACATCAAACCCGATGTCAGGTTAATCATTGTGGCGATCATGTTGATGATCTGTGTACAGCCCGTTGTGAGTTGGGTTGGTGAATGGAATGCGGGGCTGAAGTTACCGGAAAGCATGGCCTCCCTGGAAAATACCATACGGGTGATGGAGGACTCAGCAGCAGAACTGACGAAGGCCATCCTCCTCACTTCTGATACAGGGATGTTACTCATAAATATGTTCCTGTTGGCACTGATCCCAGCCATAGGAGAAGAAATGATCTTTCGGGGAATCCTGCAGCGTCAGGTGATGAAGGGAATGGGGAAGGCACATCTGGCTGTTTGGACCACGGCCATTCTCTTCAGTTTTTTTCATTTCCAGTTCTTCGGTTTCTTTCCGAGGATGATCCTGGGCGCGATGTTGGGTTATCTTTTTCTCTGGTCGGGATCGTTATGGCTTCCGATTGCCGCACACTTCACGAACAACCTACTTGGCATTGTCATATACTTCCTGGCTGCCAGGGGGACGATCTCAGAGGAATGGCTTAATATGGATCATGCCCCGGTAAGTCTGGGTATGGTGGCCGTTTCACTTGCGGTCTCCCTTGGCTTGATGTATCTGATTATGCGTCAGCGGCGGGATAACAAAATCACTTTCCAGGATTAGGTTATGGATTCACATCCTCTGTGGCTGCATAATTGATCTTCAATGAATTTGCCTTTCTCAACTCCTGCTTCACTTCGGTCACAATACCCATCTTGACTTTCTTATCTACCTTGAGTGAGACGGTCATCAACGGGATCTGGGCCTCAGTTAACGGTTCACGTTCATTGGCAATGTAGTCGGAAATATCCTTTAGGCTTTTGTAGGAATCGTTGAGCTGTATCTGGGGTTCATCCCCGTATTTGGAACGCATTTCCTTAATAGGGCGTCCGATGTAAATGTTGCTGACAAATGATCTACGTTGCAACTTTTGTATCTCAGTGGCTTTAGGCATTTCCTGGTCCACGAGGATGGATGTATCCCTGATCACCGTTGCGATCATAAAGAAGAACAGGAGCATGAATACGATATCCGGAAGAGAGGCTGTTGAGATGGGTGGTGCCTCTTTGCTGCCTTTTTTCTTGAATTTAGACATTACTGTGGTCCTCCTGCTTGTTTGGGTTCAGCTTCGGAAATGTTTTGTGGGTAAACCACTTTGATCGGCGCTGCCTGATCATCAGTGAGCTTGTCAAAGGCCTTCCCGTACCATTCCTCGGCGAGTTCATTCCTCAACTCATTATAAGCGGCGATGAGTTCATTCTGCACACGCAGGTACATATCGTAACTGGTGTTGTTGTCATTTTGAAGAGAAACCAGGTGTTTCGTTAAGGTCACCTGTTTGGGTCCTGCACCCGGTACGTATAACGTGGTATCCATGCATACAGGCTGATCCGGGTCGTTACATGCTGGAAGAATGAATTCTCTCGTTGCAGCGCGAAGCTCACTGACGTCCATGTGTTGATTTTCTACCATTAATTGATCATTGGCATTGACCAATACGACAAAGACATTCCGTTCGGGAAATTTGGGAGGTTCGGCGTCGGTATTTAGCGGAGGTAATTTCCGGAGCAATCCGCTATCAGCATTCATCTGGGTGGTCACCAGGAAGAAGATCAGAAGCAGGAAAGCGATGTCAGCCATCGATCCGGCATTGATCTGCTGTGGAGGTTTTCGTGTTTTTCGCATGGCGTGTGCTTTACATACCAAACGCGAAAAACGGCTGACTTCATGTCAAAAAAAGACCGGTGATAGGGCTTAACTATTCACCGGTCGGGTATGGGTTATGATTTGTTGTAAATGCGATCTGAGCGGCAGACTTACCTGTCGTTGTCCTCAGTGGCGGCATAGTTGATCTTGAGTGCGTTCACTTTTCTCAACTCCTGTTTCACCTTGGTTACGATGCCCATTTTCACTTTTTTATCCACTTTGAGAGAAGTCGTCATCTGCGGAACCTGTGCTTCGATCTTATCTTCACGCTCTTTGGCGATGAAGTCGGGGATGTCATTCAGGGTTTTATAGGTATCATTGAGCTGTATTTGCGGCTCATCCCCGTATTTGGAACGCATTTCCTTAATAGGGCGTCCGATGTAAATGCAACTTACCAGAGACTTCTTCTGTAATTTCTGTATCTCTGTGGCTTTAGGCATTTCCTGGTCCACGAGGATGGATGTATCCCTGATCACCGTTGCGATCATGAAGAAGAACAGGAGCATGAATACGATGTCAGGAAGAGAGGCTGTTGAGATGGGTGGAGCCTCTTTGCTGCCTTTTTTCTTGAATTTAGACATTACTGTGGTCCTCCTACTTGTTTGGGTTCAGCTTCGGAAATGTTTTGTGGGTATACCACTTTGATCGGGGATGCCTGATCGTCGGTAAGTTTATCGAAGATTTTCCCGTACCATTCCTCGGCGAGTTCATTCCTCAACTCATTATAAGCGGCGATGAGTTCATTCTGCACACGGAGGTACATATCGTAACTCGTGCCGTTGTCATTCTGTAGGGAGACGACCTGCTTGGTAAGAATCACCTTGCGCTGGCCAACCCCGGGTACGCTCAGAACCGTGTCTTTACATTCCGGTTGAAGTTCGTCTCCGCAGGATGGGATGATAAACTCTTTGGTCTCATGGCGCAGGTTCTTAACATCCATCAGTTTGCCTTCCACCAACAGTTGATCGTTGGCGTTTACCAGCACGACAAAGACATTTCTTTCTTTGATCTTTATATTATCCTGGTTCTCTTCCTCAACGATGGGTGGCAGCTTACGGAGCAATCCTTTGTCTGCATTCATTTGCGTTGTCACGAGGAAGAAGATCAGGAGCAGGAAGGCGATGTCAGCCATCGACCCTGCATTGATTTCCTGTGGTAGTCTTCTTTTTCTGGCCATGGCTTATTTAAACAAACGGGAAACTTCCGAATATAGAATACCTACCGCCGCGATCGCAAGCAGAATATAGAACATGATCAGACCGGTACCGGACCATTTGATATCTCCGGACGTAATGGACAGGTCAGTTGCCAGCTTGGCCGGAACAACATCGGATGCCATAACATAGGAGAGAATAAATACCACACCGATCGCACCCAAACTGATAAGGTAGGTCTTGATGTTTTTCGGATGTTGGATGATCTGAATGATCGGAAACACGATTGCACCAAGGGTACACAATGCCAGCACTATATAAGTGATGTAGAACAGAGGAACCACAGTGCTTCCCGGATTTTCTTTCACGGCATCATCACCTTTGAACAACATCACCAGGATCAGAATAGCACTGATAACGGAGATCACCAGGGGGATGAAAATGAGCCACTTTGTATTTGGATTCTTCATAGTCGTTTCACAAGGTCACGTTAACAACAAGGGTTGAATTAGGATCTGCTGTTTCTCATCAGCAGGTCCACCAGAGAGATGGAAGAATCTTCCATGTTGTTTACCAGGGAATCCACTTTGGCAACGATGTAGTTGTAGAATACTTGCAGGATCATGGCCACAATCAGACCGAATACGGTGGTCAACAGGGCGATCTTGATACCACCCGCTACCTGGCTCGGTTGAATGTCACCGGATGCCTGGATGGTATCGAAGGCATCGATCATACCGATTACCGTACCCATGAAACCAAGCATAGGGGCCAGGGAGATAAAGAGAGATATCCAGGACAAGCCTTTTTCCAGGAGGCCCATCTGAACAGCACCATAAGAAACGATGGATTTTTCAACCACATCAATACCTTCATTCACCTTTTCAAGTCCGGAGTAAAAAATACTTGCTACCGGGCCTTTGGTGGAACGGCATACTTCCTTGGCTGCTTCCACACCACCTGATTGAAGGGCTCCTTCGATCTCATTCAGAAGTTTGTCATTGTTCGCCGTTGACAGGTTCAGATAGATAATACGTTCGATGCAAAGGGCCAGTCCGATGATCAGACACAACAGTACGATACCCATAAAGATGGGACCACCTTCAACAAATTTTTCTAGAATGATTTGGTGGAATGAGGGTTCTGCAGCTCCATCGGCGGCGGCTTCAGCTTCATCCTGTGCCATAACGGTTTGGGTCATACCAACCAAAAAGACTCCTAGGATAGACAAAAAGGCAAACAGCTTTCTCATGGGTAAATAGGGTTAACGGTTATTCAGAATTTAAAACTTAGTTTCAGACTTGATTTGGGAATGCCAAAAATATAATAATTGTCGTATGTAACCATCCTTTGAATCAAATCAGGGTTTAAAAAGATGCGGCAACAACCCCGAATTGACATTAAAAAATACTTCAGATGCCCTATCCCTTCTTTCGTCCCCGGCATCTGTGCTGGCGGAGAGAGAGGGATTCGAACCCTCGATACCCTTTTGGAGTATACACGCTTTCCAAGCGTGCGCCTTCAGCCACTCGGCCACCTCTCCATTTCGTATACATCCCGTAAAGGGATATCGTAACAGGGCAGCCAAATTACAAAAAATATTATTTCCCAAACAAGCAACTTGTGTCAAGATTAGACAACCGCTCTTCGGGATTTACAATATCCTGCTTCGGAATGCGTGGAGAAATTTGACGAAACAACAGGTTGAGAATTGTCCTGTTATTTAACGTTTCTGTAAGGAGGGGTTCAATTCAAACGCCTGATTGAGGTACTCTGTGGCTTTGGCCTCGTCACCCATATTGCGGTAGGTGATACCTATGTTCATTAGTACATGGGCATTCTTAGGATTCAGCCTGTATGCTTTGAGAAACGTCTCCAGGGCTTCGTTATTGTTGCCAGTCAAAGAATATACAATGGCCAGTTTCTGGAGAATGTCACTGTTGTTCGGATCAATGTTCATGGCCTTTTCCAGGTAGCTCTGCGCCTTGGCCATGTCGCCGAGGTCCCGGCCATACAGCTGCCCGAGTTTGCCATACACCCTTACATCATCCGGTGTGTATTGGAGCAGGGTGAGATAACATTTTTCCGCCACCTGGAATTGTCTGGCCCCTGAGGTGGTATCCCCCAGAAACTCCAGATTGTTTTTTGCATCCTTGAATTGGTTATCCATCTGCAATGCCCTGCTGTATCCCAGGTAGGCCGTTTCATATTGTCCAAGCATATAATATGCATTCCCCAGAAGCAACATGGGTTGTTTGTAATTCGGGTAGATTTGCAATGAACGGTTCAGGTATCCTATGGCTTCGTTGGCCAGTGCATGACGTTGGTTTTGATCCTGCAACGCATTGGCCTTCTCAAGCAGGGCAGCTCCCGCCGACATGTTGGCCTTGGTGCTGTTTGGTGAAAGTGCCACATCCGTAATGGATAAAGTGTAGTCGTCCTTCCACGCATTGCTTCGATGCGCGGTCTTTATGGCGAATGCGAACAACACAATTCCAGCTACCGCAGTATAGAACTTTTGATGTGCGGCTTCTGTGGAAAATCGATTTCGCAATACGGGGCCAAGTGTATAAGCTGCCAGCACACAAAAGGCAATGGATGGAACATACATGAAACGCTCATTCATAAACGAACCGATCGGAAATACCAGGTTGGTGAATAGTGAAAAGGTGATGAGAAAAAACCAGATCGCCCACGAGGCAACGGTACGCTTGCGTATACCACGAAGGCCCACCACAATCATGCTCGCATATATAAGCAGGGAAAGCAGCACCAACGGATGCGACCAGTTAACCAGCGAAATATGATATGGAAAATAGTCATTGGTTAAAGGGTGCGGAAATATCAGGAGCTTAATATATAGCCCCATCGTATAAAAGATGGTGGCATATTTTTGCGCACCGGTTGCTTCTTCATAAGAGTTATTAAGTAATTCATGAACCTCCTGGGTGTTGTCTTCCAATAACGATAACCGAACTACCATATACCCGGCAAAGGCCAGAAACAAGGGGGCCGCCATCCTTACTTGTGTTTTCAGGTCCTTCCCTGAGAAGTAGAACAAGGTAACAGGTATTGCCCCAAGCATGGTGACGGTGGACTCCTTGGAGAACAATGCACAGGTAAAACAAAGAAAGGCCCAGCCCAAAGCTTTGGTTGAAGGCGTATCTGCATAGCGCAGCAAGAACCACAAACTACCCAATGCGCCAAGGAGACTCATCATCTCATCCCGGCTTTTGATATTGGCAATGACCTCAGTGTGGAGAGGGTGAAGAGCAAACAACAGCGTTGCGCCAAATGCCAGGGAGCGTGCCCAATGCCTTTCTTTCTCCGGAGGAAAAATCTTTATGAGAATCAGAAAAAGCAGAACACACGTAGCACCGTATAATATCAGGTTGACGAAGTGACTGATGTGTGGATTTTGACCGAACATCTCCACCTCAAGCGCAAAGGTGATCAGTGGCAATGGGCGATAACGTCCGCCTGAAAGCAGCTTTTTATCCTTGCCAAAGAAGCCCACCAGAAGATCATTGGTTGCCAGGTCCTTTATACCGGATAACCCTTGTTTGGTAAATTGGTTATGGGTGACGTAGAGTTTGTCATCCAGCGCATAATCAAATCCGATGGTGTGGATATAGACCACAACAGAAGCAAAAAAGATAATCCAGCCCGGTGTTTTATACGAAGCCCGCATAGTGGAAGACGAAGCGCTATCTGTCTGCTTGTCTATAGTCCTGGGAGTCTGTCTTTTCTTTTTGCTCATACCGGCAATAAATTCACCACCTAATCTTCCGGTGTCATTTCACCGGCCAGGGGTGTTCGGATTCTTTTAGCAACCTCCGAAATATCCTGTTCGGAGCCAAGCAGAAACATAAGTTTAGTCAGGGCTGCTTCAGTGGTCATATCTCCCCCGCTGATAACCCCCGCCCTTTCCAGGTGAATACTGGTCTCATACTTTCCCTGCTCTACGGCACCACCAAGGCATTGCGTCACATTCACGACAACAATACCTTTATTTACGGCTTCGGTCAGCATGGTCTCCAGCCATGATACCGTAGGTGCGTTGCCTGAGCCATATGTCTCAAGGATCACGCCTTTTAATCCTGGTATATTTAGCATGGCGTGCACGACCTCTTCCCTGATTCCCGGAAAGATCTTCAGGATTACCACCGAAGCGTCCATCTTCTTATGAATGGCAAGCTTACGTTCGCCGGGTGATTCAAGGTGGTTGTTATTGTATCGCAAATGCACACCAGCGGTGGCCAGAGGGTGGTAATTAAACGAATGGAAGGCAGCAAATTCTTCTGCATTGATCTTACTGGTGCGATTTCCTCTATATAGATGGTATTCAAAATAGATGCAGACTTCAGGGATGACCGGATTTTGCGAGGAAGCGATCTCAATGGCAGTCACGAGGTTTTCCCTTGCATCGGTGCGAATGATGCCGATTGGCAATTGGGATCCGGTCAGGATCACCGGTTTGTTCAGCCCTTCCAGCAGAAAACTGAGTGCGGATGCGGTGAATGCCATGGTATCCGATCCATGCAGTATGACGAACCCATCATGCCGGTCATATTGATCATAAATGATTTGGGCGAGTTCTATCCATGTCTCCGGTGTCATGTTGGATGAATCAATCGGCCTGGAGAAGGAATGGGTAGAAATAGAGAGATCGAACCGTGATATCTCTGGTATCTGATCAGTGATATGCGTAAAATCAAACGGCTTCAGACTGCCGTCCTTGGCGTCGGTCACCATGCCTATGGTGCCGCCTGTATAAATGAGTAAAAGAGAAGATCTTCTCATCGGTTGAATATCTTTTTTGAATTGCTTGTGGTGATCTCCGCAATCACTTCCAAAGAAGTTTCTTTGATGGTTGCCAGTTTTTCGGCAATGATACGAAGATAGCTGCTTTCATTTCGCTTTCCGCGATGGGGTGTCGGGGCCAGGTAAGGTGAATCGGTTTCCAAGACAAGATGCTCGAGTTCAAGGGTAGCTACCACAGCATCGAGCCCGGCATTTTTAAAAGTGAGAACCCCGCCGATCCCCAACATCAAACCCAGCGATATCGCCCTGTTTGCCTGAGCTATGGTTCCTGTAAAACAATGCATGATGCCGTTCAGCTTCCGGTGATCGTAGGTCGAGAGGATGTCAAGGATCAGGTCTATGGATTCCCTGGAATGTATCACAATAGGGAGCCCGTTTTCGTATGCACATTCGACCTGCTTCCGAAAAGCCTTTTCCTGGATATCCAGGGTGGATTTATCCCAGTAAAGATCAATCCCGATCTCCCCGATGGCGCAGAAGTTTCCCGTTTTTGCGTCGGAGATCACCCGATCTGTGTGTTTTTCAAAATCGTGATCTACATAACACGGATGCAGGCCGGTCATCGGGAAAAACTTGTCCGGGTCCCTGGCAACAAGAGAACGCAATGCCCCGGTGTGGTCAGGGTGGATATCAGGAAGAAAAAACCGGGACACCCCCGCTTCTTCACAACGCTGCAACACCTCGTCAAGATCATCCTTGAATTCATCCAGGTAAAGATGGGTATGGGTATCGGTCAGGATCATAGGGCAAAAATAGCTTTATTGATGCAAGTATGCCTGATAAGGAATAGCAAATCTGGCATAAGCTTTGCAAACAAATGAGGCATTGTGATGATCACATCACATTCCATAATATCCCGGAAATGGTTGTGCACCGTTAATTTCCTACATTTGCAAACCAACTAAACTATCATAACATGAGAAATGCATCAAAGTTTGCCCTTGCCCTGGTGTTTGTAGCCGGAGCCATGTTTACCGGATGTAAGAAGTATGAAGAAGGTCCCATGATCAGCTTCAAGTCCAAAAAGGCGCGTATTCAAAGGGTTTGGGAAGAGTCCAAATACATTGACAGCAATGGAAACGAGTCAACGCCAAGTCCGAAGCACACTTATGAACTAAAGGAGGACCAAACCGTTTCGGTTGATGGCGGTGCATCTTCAACTGCTTTTACATGGGACTTTGACGATAAAAAGGAAGGAATTGTTTTTACAACTACTGTCGGATCGGTCAGTTCCACGGATAAAGTGACTATCCTCAGGTTGACAAGCAAAGAACTGTGGATCAAAGACAGTAACAATGATCAAACCCAGCTTGTAGCAAAGTAATCAGCATAAGAAGTTAAAAAACCCCGGTCCGGAAGGATCGGGGTTTTTTTATTTTTGGGCTACAAAATCAACATTTTGAAGATACTTGTCATCCGGCTGAGCTCCATTGGCGATGTACTGTTAACCAGTCCGCTACTCCGTGCGATCAAGCAACAACGACCGGATATTGAAATAGACTTTCTGACCAAACGCCGGTTTCTGGACGTGATCAGGGAGAACCCTAATATTTCCAGATGCCATTATTTTGACCAGTCGCTTTCCGAGATTGTACCTCTGCTAACCGAAGGAAATTATGATCTGGTGATTGATCTCCATAAGAATTTTCGCTCGGCCAGGGTAAAGCGGGCAGTCAAATCCAAATCGCATTCATTTCCAAAACTGAATATTCGCAAATGGTTATTGGTTCAAGGGAAGATTAATGTGATGCCAGATATCCACGTTGTAGACCGTTATTTTAAAGCTGCGAGAAGCCTTGGCGTCAAACCCGACAATCATGGATTGGATTTTTATCTGGATCCGACAACAACAACACCGGAGGAAATTTTACCGCCATTGTATTCCGATGGTTACCTCGGAGTAGTGATCGGGGCTCAGCATGAGACAAAATGCATGCCACCTGAAGGCCTGGCAGCGATTATCCGGAAGATCAACAAACCTACCGTTCTGCTAGGTGGCTCAATGGAAAGCGAAAAGGCCGAAATCATCATGAACCTGTTGCCACAAGCAGAAATATACAATGCATGCGGAAACCGAAGTCTGATGGAATCCGCCCGGCTTGTCAGGCATGCCCGTTGTCTGGTTACGCATGATACCGGACTGATGCACGTGGGTGCGGCATTTCAGGTTCCCATGGCGGTATTATGGGGAAATACGGTTCCGGCTTTCGGAATGGGACCATACTACGGTAAACATTCAAATACCCCATGGTTCTCAGCAGAAGTAAAAGAACTGAGATGTCGACCATGCAGTAAGATCGGCTTTGACAGCTGCCCGAAAAAGCATTTCAAATGCATGGTGAACCAGGACACCGAAGCCATTGCCACATTTTGCCTGGATATAATGAACTAGGCTTCCTTTGGAAAGAATAACGCTTTGAGTTCCGTCGCATCATCCGGCTTCATTTTTCCTGCCAGAATCAGACTGAGTTGCTTTCTACGCAGTGCACCATCAAAGCGGGCCTTTTCCAATTCCGTTTCCGGTGTCAGTTCCGGTACTTCAATGGGGCTTCCACGCTGATCTACGGCCACGAATGTATAAATGGCTTCATTTGCTTTGATTTTATTTTCACCGGTTCCTTCCACCCATACTTCAAGAAAGACTTCCATTGATGACTTGAATGCCCGGGAGACTTTTGCTTCAATGGTCAATATGTCACCCTTCTTAATGGGCTGGCCGAAGGAAACATTATTCACCGATGCGGTAACCACAACCCTCCGGCAATGGCGGTGGGCAGCGATCGCACCGGCGATATCCATCCAGTGCAGCAACTGACCTCCCATCAGGTTATCCAACGTGTTGGTTTCATTCGGTAACACGATCTCTGTAAGAATCGTGAGCGATTCTTTGGGCGTTTTTGTTTTCATGGTCTCAATTGATTGGCTGTGCACAAAGTTATCAGAATCGGCCAATCATCAGGTTTTATGGTAGAGGATAAAATTCTACTTTTGTTTTTGAAACAGAGTAGAACTTTTCATGGAAAGAATCCTTGTTATTGGTGCCTCCGGTCAGATCGGTGCTGAAATGGCTTCGGGGTTAAGGCAAAAATTTGGTCTTGAAAATGTTATTTGTTCGGACATAAGGCCCGCAGGTTCATGGTCGGAGGAAGGTCCGTTTGAATTGCTGGATGTCATGGACAGGACCGCATTAAATTCGGTTGTAGAGAAATATAATGTAACGCAGGTTTATCTGCTCGCGGCGTTGCTTTCTGCAGTTGCGGAAGAGAAACCGGAACTGGCCTGGAAGTTAAATATGGAGGGACTTTTCAATGTGCTGGAGTTAGCCAGGGAGAATAAGATCCAAAAAATATTCTGGCCGAGTTCCATTGCCGTTTTCGGACCGACAACACCCCGAGAACAAACAGCACAACGCACGATAACCGAACCGAATACGGTATATGGAATAGGAAAGTTGGCCGGTGAACGATGGTGTGAATATTACCATCAGAAATACGGGGCTGATGTTCGCGGTCTGAGGTACCCGGGCATTGTAGGAAGTAAAACGATGCCGGGCGGCGGAACCACCGATTATGCCGTTCACATCTTTCATCAGGCAGTAAAAACACGGGCCTATACCTGTTTTCTTAACGAAGATACCCGGCTACCAATGATGTACATGCCGGATGCAGTCAGGGCCACATTGGAATTAATGGATGCACCTGCGGATAGGATATCGATCCGATCATCATACAACATTACCAGTATGAGTTTTACCCCTGGTGAAATCGCCCGGGAAATAAAAAAACATATCCCAGATTTTGAAGTCATTTATGAACCTGATCGTCGCCAGAAAATCGCCGATAGCTGGCCTG
>JAGQZQ010000008.1 GCA_020435415.1 Flavobacteriales bacterium | reverse complement strand
CTCATTCTTAAACTGAATCCCAAACCCGGCAATACCCTCACCGAAAGCAGCAAATCTGCCCAAACCGTTGTACCCGACTTTCTGATCGAGAACAATGACGGGGTTCTGAATCTGAGTCTTAATTCCCGGAACGCACCGGACCTCAAGGTAAGCCGGACGTACGCCAACATGCTGGAAGGATACAGCAAATCAAAGGACAAGGCAGACAAGGCACAAAAGGAGGCGGTCATGTTTGTGCGTCAAAAGCTGGATGCAGCCAAATGGTTTATTGATGCCATCAAACAGCGCCAGCAAACGCTCATGAAAACCATGACAGCCATCATGGAATACCAATATGATTACTTCCTCGAAGGCGACGAAACCCGCTTGAAGCCAATGATCCTAAAAGATATTGCTGAACGGGTGGAACTGGATATTTCGACTATTTCAAGGGTAGCCAACAGTAAGTATGTACAAACGCCATTCGGGACTTTTCTTCTGAAGACCTTCTTCTCAGAATCCTTACAAACCGATTCAGGGGAAGAAGTTTCAACGCGCGAAGTGAAAAAGATACTGGAGGAATGCATAGAAGCGGAAAACAAAAAACGACCGCTGACGGATGAAAAGCTGGCGAGTATCCTGAAGGAAAAAGGATATAACATCGCACGTCGGACGGTTGCAAAATACAGAGAACAAATGGGGCTTCCCGTTGCCCGGCTCAGAAAAGAACTTTGATATGAACGAACGCCTCTCCCGTTTCATTTCTTATCTGTTCCACCCGATCAGCCTTCCATTGCTATCCGCCTTCGTCTTACTCAATACCAGGACATATGTCGCTTTCAGCCTTACGACTGCCGGCAAAGCGGTGATCTATTTCACCCTCTTTACGTTTACCGCGCTTATGCCGTTGATCATCTCCCTGTCCCTGCTGCGAAACGGGATGATCACTTCACTGCATATGCCCACCAGGGAGGAGCGGCGGGTACCTATGCTTGCGACCGCCTTGTCTTATATGGCGGCCTACTATGTACTTTCAAAGTTTGCCTTGCCAAGACTGGTGGTGCTGTTACATCTTGGTGCCAGTCTCGCGGTCATCGGTGTTTTACTTATCAACCTGCGCTGGAAGATCAGCATTCATATGGTAGGTATTGGCGGATTTATTGGCGCCATTCTAGCGATAGCCTTTCAGTTAGGCACAGATCTTCGATTGCTTCTTGCAGCAGCCCTTGTAGTTGCCGGAATTGTAGCTACCGCCAGGCTATCCCTTAAAATGCACGAGCCGGCACAGGTATATGCCGGCTTCGCGCTTGGATTATGCTGTGAATGGCTGACTATCTCAGCCCTTTGATTCTGATATTATAAGAAGGAAAACGCGAGGCCACCGGAAACCGGTATGATTTCTCCGCCGTTGCCTTTGCTAAAAAGGTTGGAAAGCGCATAGTATCCGAAAAACGTCATGTGACCATAACCTATGCGGCCGGTTAACCCATAGCGAAGTTTGTTAAGGTTCTTGAGATTATACTCTTTATACTTGTTATCTTCATCCTTATACTTGACACGACTACTTACAAGATATCCTGCTTTGAAACCGGCAGCTACCACAAAACTTTTTCCTTTCTCGTTGGCTTTGGACTGAAAACGCAGCTCAAGCGGGATATCAAGATACGTTGTGTTGAATTTGTTCTTCTTTACCTTCAGATCAGACGGATAAGTTTCAAACGAATAGCTGGTAACACTTCCAATAGTATCCGTCTTTGACCAATTAATATTGGAGTTTACCGCGTGGTTGGTCACACCGTAGCCAATCCTGAGTCCCATAGGACCATCTCCAAACTGGATGGTTTTAAAACTATATATACCCACACCACGGGATTTTCCCAGATCAAATTCAGGTCCGGACGGCGCATCCATCCACTTTTCCAAAGCAACAGTGAATACAAGTTTTTCATCTGACTTACCTCCCTTTGGAATTTTTGGAACTATGGCTTGTTTTTGAGCTTTTAACCCTGAAGTCAACAAGCAAAGTACGACGATCGCTAAAATTTTCCGCATCATTCTCATTGTTTAATGTTTCGGCGAAGATAAAAAACAAGAAGCATGCCAAGGCTATACTCCGCCGGAACCGGCATTACCATGAATAAAAAAAGGGGCTGTCTTTTGAACAGCCCCTTTAAAAGAACGAGGGTACAATTACTTCACTTTGCTAGCGAATTCAGTACCTACTTTGAATTTTACCACTTTTTTGGCAGGGATTTTAATAGTTGCACCGGTTTGAGGATTGCGGCCTGTGCGTGCAGCTCTCTTAGCAGAAGAGAAAGTACCGAAACCAACGAGGGTTACTTTGTCACCTTTTTTTACGGCAGCAACAGTACCATCAATGAAAGAGTTCAGGGCTTTTTCAGCTTGAGCTTTTGAAATCCCGGCATCACCGGCGATTTTGTTGATCAAATCTCCTTTGTTCATGTTATTGATTTTTTTGATTAATAATGGTGATTGGTTTGAAACACCAGTAAATATAGGTGTCGCCCCTATCAACTCCAAGAAAATAGCTACGGAATTATTGAAAAAATTTTCAACCGAATTTCCGTCGAAAAAATCCCGCTTTCAAACACTTGATAATCAATTCTTTTTACTTATATCCGGCAGCTCATCCCCATATATATTCTTAATAAGTTCCGTGACATTCATGTAACGACATCATCAAAATCCGGTTTGACCGGCCCTGAAACAAGGTCAAAACCACCATGTAAGACTACCACTTCTCAAAGAGGATTCATATCTTTATATATGTTGTTTTCTCCACTTAATATACAGCGTGAATTGGAAAGGGAAAGAGACCGGTCCCTGAAAATGATGGACCAGCTGGTATCCGAAGCAAGGTCACAAATTGCACAGGAGGCATCCCGGGAACAGGAGATTTCATCCCGTCTTGGTACGAGTGGCATCCCTTCACATATGGCCAGTTATAAAAACCTGAATCCGGATCAGGTTTACAGTCTTTCGGACCTTAGAGCCGTGTGCACACGTTTCAGACTTCGTTTTCTGCCCTCTTCCTATTACAGAGGAAACATACCTCAACCTGCCCTTCATAAAATACGACGACTTGAAGATTTGCATCCGGATTTCGCCAATGCCAAATATTTTATTGCCGGTCCGGATAAGGCATTCAGGCTGGGGGATGCCAATGCCGACCCCCTGTTGTTTGCCGCCCTGGGTAACGAAAAGTATTTGCTCATTCACCGGTGGGGAAAAGATCTTGCCTGGTACCGCAGGCTTTTGAGCCTGCCCATGCGCAGTATCCTGCACATGCTTGGATTTCTTACCCTGCTTTCATTTGCTTTCTGTATGCTCTTTCCTTATAAAGTATTGAATTTGGGTGGTGAATCCAGTTTCTATATAAGGGGATACCTGTTTTTCCACAGCTATATCGCATTCTGTGGCATCACTGCCTTTGTGTGTTTCAGCTATAATCACCATTTCAGTGGCATGGTATGGAACAGTCCGTACCACAATGAATGACCCACTCCTTCCTAATTGTTGATACGATCGTATCTTCGTGCAACACATCAAAAACCTCCTCGTCTTTTGTATAACCGGTAAATGATCCTGGCAGGCCGCACGGCCGGAATTCACCGTTGCGACAACCAGAAAAATTGAGCTCAATTTGAAGTCGGTTTATCAGAACATACACCAGGATATTATTGACCGGTGCAGGCATGGAGATGCCGGCGCACAGATGCAACTTTATAAACTGTATTACAAGGCAATGTATAACACCAGTTTAAGAATTGTAAAGGATGTTGCTGAGGCCGAAGACCTGATGCAGGAAGCATTTCTGGATGCCTTCCGGAAACTGGACAGTTACAAAGGTGATGCATCCTTCGGTTCCTGGTTGAAAAGGATCGTCATTAACAAGAGTCTCGACACGATCAAGAAAAGGAAAATTGTTTGGGAAAGCCTTGATGATCATACCGGCCAGGTGAGGTCCGATGAGAATGAAAGTGAGCCCGATAATTTGAATTATGAAGTTGCAAGGGTGAGAGAAGCCATCTCTGAATTGCCGGATGGATACAGGACCATACTAAGCCTGTACCTTCTTGAAGGTTATGATCATGATGAAATTGCTTCTATCATGGATATATCAAGCTCTACATCCCGGTCACAATTTAACCGGGCTAAAAATAAATTAAGAACCATTTTAAGGGAAAACACATGGCAGACCCATTAGAAAAATTGTTCAGAGACCAACGCGCTGAGTTTGATCAGGCAGAACCACCTGCCGGTCACCTGGAACGCTTTGAACGTCGCCTGAAAGAAGATCAGCACGATCAGCGGAAGCATGGACCTGGAGGTAATTTCTTTACCCCATTGTCCAGAATTGCCGCCGTTCTTTTGATCGGGTTCATGCTGGGATACCTGTACTACGCCAATGACCCCATGGGTTTAAACAAAGCAGCACAAGAGCAGGGTATTGCCCAGGCAAGCCTCGACTTAAGCACCGTCTCCCCTGAACTTGCAGAGGCAAAGACTTTTTTCGACCGCATGCTCAGGGAAAAGATGGCTGATCTGTCACCCTATAAGGAGAAGGACAGCCTGATGTACAAAGAAATTGTGGATCAGCTGAAAGGCCTGGAAAAGGATTACAATGAATTGAGCCGGGACCTGGCAGGAAATCAGACCAGTGAACAGGTGATCAATGCGATGATACAAAACTACCGGCTGAGGCTTGACCTCATTGAACATATTCTGAATTTGAAAAGTCAGGGAGAAGAACTAAAAAATACCTACGAAGATGAAAACATGGAAAGCTAAATCACTAATTGCATTCGGTCTCGCCCTTACCCTGCTGGTGGCCAATGCGTGGGCCATCGTCATAGACGAGCTTACCCGGGAGTGGAAACAATCCTACGAGGTGAACAAAGACGCCACGGTAGAGATCCAGAATAAATACGGAAAAGTACACATCAATACCTGGGATCAGAACAAAGTGGATATCAAAGCCGTTGCCTATGTGGATGTAGATAATAAGGAAAAAGGGCAGAAACTTCTCGACGATATTCATGTGACCATGTCCGGCAGCGCGGACCATGTGAAGGCCATCACGGAGATCAACTGTCAATTAACAGGAAAAACCTGCAATAAACTTAAGATAGATTACACCATCTCCATGCCGAAAAGCAACAACCTCGTTGTACGAAACAAATTCGGGGATGTATTCGTGAATGCACTTGACGGAAACTGTGACCTGAACGTTTCTTATGGAACACTCACATGTGGCAGTCTGTCCGGGCAAAGCAACGTTGTAGATCTGTCCTTCGGAAAGGCCCACCTCGATAAGATTACTTCCTGCAAAATGAATAGCCGCTATTCGGATATCCAGATATCAGAGGTAAACCACCTGGATGCAGATTCGAAGTATTCCAGTCTTCAGGTGGATAAAACCCATAAATTATATAACATTTCTGAGTACGATAAGCTCGTTCAGGTAGGACAGGTAAGCGAGGCCCGAATTGATTGCAAGTTCTCCAACCATAACATCGGCAGGGTAGATGAATACTTGAGCCTGAAAGTGGATTACGGAAACTGCACCGTAAAAAATATCCCCAAAGGTTTCGATGAAGTGGATATTGACTGCAAGTTTGGTAGTGCCGTGATTTACTTTGAAGACGATGCATCCTTTCAATTCTCCGGCTCCTGTTCCATGGGTGGGCTGGACTTTCCCCGTGAAGCCACCAACCTTACCAAAGAATCCAAAGGAGCAACCACCTACCAGGTATCAGGGGTTGTAGGTGAAGACAAGGCACCAACGGCACGGGTAAAAGTAAGTGAATGTAAATACGGTAGCGTAAAGCTTAAGTTCAATCCATGATCAATTACTGATGATAGCGTAGCGGTAATTGGTTACGAAAAAGCGGAGAGCATTCTCCGCTTTTTTTGTTTGGCACCCGCCCGTTTTTCATTTTTTCCTTTCACATTTACCTATTAACTTAGAAGGGAAAACCCTTGCCAGAGTAAGTAGAAATACCTAAAAACATGCTAAGCTGTACAGTCATTGATGACAATCGCATGTCACAAAGCATGCTCAAGAATTTTATCGAGGAAACCGACGAACTGAGCCTTCAGGCGATTTACGATAACGGTACCGAAGCAACCATAGGCTTGATGAAATCCCCCCCTGACCTGATCTTTCTGGATATAGAAATGCCCGACATGACCGGAATGGATCTGATCAAGAACTTGCCGGATTTACCCATGGTCATTTTGGTGACCTCCCATAAAGAATACGCCCTGGAAGCATTTGAATACAACGTAGTGGACTACCTCGTAAAACCTGTGAACTATGCACGTTTTCTGAAAGCCGTGAAAAAGGCGCAGGAGCAGGCAGGGAAGGAAATTGAAACCACCAAAGCCCCCGACAAGGATGAGATATTCGTGAAAGCAGACGGAGCCCTTGTCCGTATCCGAAAAGCGGATATCTTCTATGTGCAGGCTCTTGGAGACTATATTTCCATCCACACCGCCAACCACAAATACACCGTATATTCCACCCTGGCCGAGATCAGTGAAAAACTCGGAGAAGAGAATTTTTTCCAAACACACCGCTCCTATATTGCACGCATTGATCGCATCATGGCCATAGACGATTTCGTGGCCGTTATGGATGGGCATAATGTGCCGGTCAGCCGATCAAACAAGAAGGCCTTACTAAGCAAGCTCAACCTGCTGAAATAGCCACAAACACTGCTTTTCGAACATTTTTGCCCTCCCCGTTCAGCGAGGTCGACATACCGTTCAACGAGTTGTTGGACCCGGTCAACTAATATCCCTTCTAAAGGGGAACGCTTTCCGGTAAACATGGGTGATTAAACAATCAAAACCATGAACCAACAAATCAACACCGTGAAAAAAGCAACCCTGATCCTCGCCTACCTCTCATTGATGATCTCCAATGCTAACGCTACTGTTTATGCCGCAGCTCAAAGCAACGGAATGAACGACGAGTGCAAAGGTTGCAAAGTGCTCAACGCAGATGACGCCCTTGGTTCTGATATGGCTACCTCAGCAACACTGAAAAGCCACGCTTCCAAAACCGGTACTTTTGTATACGAGCGCTTTTCCTTCACCGAAGACGGTATCGCCGGTAACAAGGTAGCCGTAGCCGCTTCAGGGTCCGCTGCCCTGACCGCAACAGAGCTCAGCTCTCTTGAAGTGACCCTGTATAACGACGGTGTTCAGGTAGGAAGCACCTTCACCGGTTCCGATATGACTGTTCAACTTCAGGCTTCAAGTCTGACCGTTTATGAAGTATATTTCTTCGCAGATGCAGACTTCGATGAAATTGAAGTGAAATTGTACGGTGGCGTTGCCGGTGCGGTAAAGCAAATGGAAGTTCATGGTCTCTCTCACACCCCCGGCGCACTGCCTGTCAGCTGGTTGTACCTGAATGCCACCAGCAACGACAACGGAGTGAACCTCGAGTGGGCCACTGCCACCGAGATCAACAACGACTTCTTCTCCGTTGAAGTATGCACTGATGGTGTGTCTTTCGAAGCCATCACAACTGTACAAGGTGCAGGAAACAGCACAACAACCAACACTTATAACATGAATGTTGAGGCTGCTCCCTTCACACGCTACTTCCGCATCCGCCAAACAGACTTCAACGGAAAGAACAGCTTCTCTGAAGTAGTGGCTGTAGCTCCTTCAGCAAGCATCAATGACCTCACCGTACGCCAATCAGATGGTGAAGGTCTTCTGCAAATCTCCTTCCTGCAGGACAACAATGCACCTGCTCGTGTAATGATCACTGACCTCAGTGGAAGAACGATCGCTACCAGCAGCCTCCAAAGCCAGGAAGGTATGAACAGTGTAACCCTGTATGACGTGAACCTGAATGGTCACACCATGTACGTGGTTACCCTGGTGTCAGGAAATTCAGTCCTGTCCCAAAAGATCCTGACACGATAGTCTGAGGCCTGTCTCAGCACGGTGATGGTATGGAAGCCTTTCCATACCATCATTGCATTTTACCCCACCTTCTATCCTGTTTATAGGTGATTTCCCTGATTACCATTCAACGAGAATAAAATACCATTCAACGAGAACCGGGCTCCAACCAACCAAAATCCGATTGATCAGGTGAACTTTTTAAGTAAACATACTTACTAAAACTATCAGACCATGAACCAGTATATGAATCTCCGCCAAGCTGCCACCCTGATCTTCTGCATCGTGATGATGCATATCTCTTCCTCCAACGCACAAATCATAAAGGGCACGGATACCCTCGCCGTAAGCTGGTTGTACATCGATGCCAATACTTCGGAAAACCTCGTGGATGTGAAATGGATCACTGATGCAGAAGTAAACAATGACTTCTTTACTGTGGAGGTGAGCACAGACGGCAACTCCTTCGAAGCCATCGCCAAGGTGAAGGGAAGCGGAACCAGCCCGATGACAAACTACTATAACCAAACCGTGGAAGCCGCATCGTTCCTCCGCTACTTCAGAATACGCCAAACCAATTTCGATGGTAGAAGCAGTTTTTCAGATGTGATCGCAGTGGCACCGGCAACAGAAGTTGGCGAATTTCGGGTTCAGCAAACACCTGACAACGGCGACCTTCGGATCTCCTTCCTTCACAATTCCGATGCACCTGCCTATATCGTAATCACCGATCTCAATGGAAAAATGTTCGCAGACAAACATATTCAAAGCCAGACCGGCCTGAATCAGGTAGACCTACAGAATCTGAACCTGACACCTCAATATAAATACGAAGTCACACTGGTATCGGGCACTTCCTCGAAATCACAAAAAATCCTGACGCGATAATAGCCCATCTCTCATCTATCTCAACTACATTTGTATGAAAGCTACCTCCGCCATCCTATTATCTGACATGGCAAACATCGATTACAAAACGCTGTTTGAAGATGCGCCTATGGCCTATCTGGCCGTAAACAATGAAGGGAAGATCAACAACGTAAACCAGGCAGCGCTCAGCTTATTTGGATACCGGTATAAGAAAGAATTAGTGGGTCTCAATGCCACCGATTTGTATGCTATCGGTAAGATCAGAGGTGCAAAGGCGCAACACGTATTTGACCAGTATGCCGACGGGAAAAACAAGGTCCGGTTGGAAACGGAGATGATCAAAAAAGACGGTTCCCTGTTTTGGGGAGGCATCCATGTCAACGCCATCAAAGACACCCAGGGAAACCTGATCACCCGGCGGGTGGCCATCATCGATATCAGCGATCGCAAAAAATCCGAAGAGAAATACCGGAAGCTTTTCCAGCACTCCAATGGATTGCTCTGTACACATGACATGGACGGTATTGTCCTCACCGTAAACGAGGCGTGCTGCAATGCATTGGAATACACAGAAAAAGAACTGATCGGGACCAGTATCGGAGATTTACTGGCAGACAATACCCGACAGGCTTTCGGACTTTACATCAAAGACATCCTGGCCAACCACCGGAGTGAAGGGGTTATGAAGATGGTATCACGTACAGGAAAAATACTTTACTGGAAATATAGTAACGTAACCCATGAAGAAGATGGGAAGATGACAGTTATAGGCTCAGCCATTGATATCACGGAACTGATCTCGCGGGAAAAGGAGCTGAAGCAAGCCAAACAAATGGCAGAAGACTCATTGCGTATCAAGGATATTTTCCTCTCCAATATGAGCCATGAGATTCGCACACCACTCAATTCTATGCTGGGATTTGCCGATCTGCTCTCCGACACCAGCCTCAACAAGGTACAGTCCGACTATACCTCCATTATCCGGGAATCCACAGAAAGGCTTATTGCGATTGTCAACGACATCCTGGATTTCTCAAAGATCGAATCCGGTCACATCGAGTTCCAGAAGGCGGCCATTCATCCCGACGAACTCATCGATTCCGTGATCACCATGATGTCCAGCAAAGCGTTGATGTATGGCAATAAGGTGACGGCAAAGTGCGACAAGAATTTACCAAAGGTGATCTATGGCGATCCTGTAAGGCTTACTCAAATCCTGATCAACCTTTTAAACAACGCAATCAAGTTTACAGATCAGGGCAAGATAGAAGTTGGTGCGAAAACGATCTCCAAAAAGAAAGGGAAAGCCATTCTCCAATTTTATGTGAAAGACACCGGCATCGGTATTCCCATCGAAAAACTGGAATCCATTTTTGACCGGTTCACACAGGTAGAAAGTGACCATGCCCGAAGATATGAAGGCGTGGGGCTCGGTTTGAGCATTGTGAGCAAACTGGTAGATCTCCAGGGCGGAAAGATCAGGGTAAGAAGCCAGGTGGACAAAGGATCGACCTTCCTGGTGGAGCTTCCCTTTGATACCGAAGGTGAAGACAGCCGGTCAAACAAACTTCAAAAGGGAATCGAACTGGATCATGTGGACCTGGCCGGACGCAAGATTCTACTGGTGGATGACAACCGGATGAACCGCAAACTGGTGATGGCCTACCTTGCAGATACCGAAGCCCACGTGGACCTCGCCATCAACGGTAAGATCGCAGTGGCCATGATGGTCAAGAAGCAATATGATGTGGTACTGATGGACATGCAAATGCCGGAAATGGATGGCTACACCGCCACAAAAGTGATCCGCAACGAACTTGAGGACAAGGTACCCATTGTAGCCATGACCGCCCATGCCCTGGCCGGGGAAAGGGAAAAATGCCTGGCCGTGGGCATGAACGAATACATCTCCAAGCCATTTAAAAGAGAACAACTGATGGGGGTACTGGGTATGTTGTTAAACGCAAAGGGTACCACCAAAAAACGAAAGACAAAGAAAGCCGCCTCCGGCTACCAGCATATCAGTCTGACCGAACTGGAACGGAATACACTCGGCAACAAGGAAGTGATGGAAGAGCTGGTGACCATCTTTCTCGAGGATGCGCCGAGAGAACTGCAACGATTACAAAATGCCGTTGCAGAGAAGGATTACGACCTGTTGCGTCAGATCGGTCACAGCCTCAAATCATCGTATGAGATGTTAGGTGCCAAGGCAGCCTTCCGGCTTCTCCGGGAGATCGAACACTGGGCAGCGGACAAAGAGCCAATACACCGGATTGCCGATAATACACGCTTGCTGTTGAACCTCCACCCGAAGGTGATCAGGGAACTGGATGGGGTGATGGGCAAAGATGGGAAGTGAACCCGGACCGTTCGATTCTACATTCATTTCTTGCACATATACCGTGATTGGCGTAATTTGTGTACATACGATCCATGTATGCGTACTCCGGTCAAACACCTCCTTCTGCTTTTCACTTTCATCACGGCAACGGCTTCTGCTCAGCTGCAATCCGTAAAGATCGGGGTGAACGGCCTCACCTGTTCACAATGCACGCGGAGCACGGAGCTTTCCCTACGCAAGCTCGATTTTGTAAAGGAGGTGGAAATGGACCTGGAACATACCAACGGTGTGATCACCTTCAAGGAAGGAGCAGTCGTGTCCTTTGAAAAGATCGCACAGGCAGTGGTTGATGCGGGCTTTTCTGTTCGTTATTTAAATATTGTATACAAATTCGATAATGAATCTGTCCCTGAAGGAGCCTGCCTTCAGACCGAACAATGGATTTTCCACTTCATTGAACCTGAAACCCCGGTACTAAACGGTGAGAAAGAGTTACAGCTGATCGGCGAAGCATACCTTACTCCCAAAGAATTCAAGAAGTGGAAGAATGTGATCAAGGATTCATGCCAGACCCCGGGTAGTACAACCTATCACGTGAAGCTGTGAGAATCAGATTTTTTACCGGTCTTATATTTCTGAGCATTTCTTTTTCCCTGAAATCACAGGAACTGTTTCCTTTGAACGATCCCGCAAGTAACATTCCAAGGGGTGCGCTCAGCATACGACTATCAAACAATTTTTACAAGAATGAATTGGGGGATGTAAAGCACATGTCCATGCTCCGTATGTCATACGGCATCTCCCCCAGATGGGCGATCATGTTGCAATCCACCGCATCAAACCACCATGGCAGGAATCTTCCGGAAAACTTCATCCAGCCGAACGGAGGTCTATCCGGTGGCTACCATATACATAACCACATCGGCCACATCGGTGATTATCCGTATGTATTCAACGGCTTTATCTTATCCCCGAAGTGGATGTTCTTAAAACGCGATGGAGAAAAGCGCCATCTCAGGGCAGCCTTGTATATGCAAGGTGCCTGGCTGAACATCGCTCCGCACCTCGCCGAAGGAAATCTGAATGGTCAGAACAGCGGATGCGGCGGCGGCGGTATGGTTACAGGCTTGTACAAGCGGGTTGCTCTTTCACTCAATGCTGGTGTTGAGTATCCCTTTGATTACCGGGATGACCCGGCAGGACTCCTGTTTAAATACGGCAGATCCTTGTACATGCATGGTTCTCTGGGTGTACTTACATTTCCATTCAGCTATAAAAGCTATGACCAGGTGAATGTGAATCTGTATGTGGAAATGTTAAGCCGCTGGTACCAGGATGCAGAAATTTATCTTCATGACGAAAACGTACCCGTCTCAAAGAAATCATACCCTGATCTGATCGCCGGGAACTATGTTGAGGCAGCTCCCGGCATTCAGTTCATTTTTGGTTCCAATACTCGCGTGGACCTGGTCACAGGGTTTCCGTTGTACAACCGGTCATACAACAAAGATTATCCCTTCTTTCAAATCCAGTTGCAACGCTACTTTTATTTAGGGCATCGGAACGGTTGAGTCCGGCTTGACCAACTTGTAGTACACCCTTTTGCTGCCGGATTCCTGTTGCGTCCACGCAACCAGAAAACTTCCATCCAACCCTAGTATAACAGGAAAGGAAGCCTGCATACCTTTTTGGCTGATGTTATACTGCGTACCGATGCCGTCCGGGTTGATCACTTCCAGAACGATCCGGTTATAGCTCTCGTCTCCTTCACCGAAAGACTGTTCCCATACAGCGCCGATCGACCCATCTTCCAATGACGATACCTGTGGATGACGGGCATCGGTATTGACCTGTTTTCTTTCCTCGAAATGTGCCCCCTGATCTTCAGAAACGGTACGGTATACCGCCGGTTTGCCACCTGCGGTGAACCAGAAAAAGTGCAGGTTACCCTGACTCCAGGTCATGGATGGACCGGTGTGCGGGCAACCATGTACAAACCAGTTGTCAGGGCTAACGCGGATGGGGTTGGTAAAACTTCGGGCGGAATCCACGGATCTGACCATGGCCATATCACGGATGCTGTCGTTGATGATGTCTCGGTACGCCACATGAACTTCCCCGAGGGGATCCACATACAACTCTGTGCGGCAACATTCACAGGCCAGACTATCAATGACCACCTCGTTACGGAAATCTTCCTTCGTGCTGGCAAACAACACGGGCCGGCCACCGCCTTTATTGGATTTATCCAACCACACGCAGCCCACCTCACCGGTTGGCAGACTGGCCAGATCAAAAAATGAGTGACCCGCTCCGGGTGTGGCATCGTTGTGAACGGTACGTGGTTCTGTCCAGCTTTTTCCCTGATCTTCCGACATCACATAACGTATTTCTCCGGCATACTTGTGAATGCTGTCTGCCAGACTTACGGCATACACGGCAACCACAGTACCATCCGCCTTGAAAGCTACCTTGTTCATGCTTTCCGGATGCGGCTTGGTTCCTTTGGAAGGGGTGACCGTCACCGGTTGACCGAAAGTTCTTCCACCATCACCGGACACCGCATACTTCAGGACGTAGGCATCCTGATCATGCAGTTTCTCCGTCCAACAGATCACCGGTCTGCCTTCATGATCCGTGATGAGGAAGGGATCACTTGCTTCCAGGCTATCGGTCGTTAATACGGTCGGTTGCACCACATCGGCAGCATGCCCGGGATCATTTTGAGGCGGTGGATTGTTACAACCCACCCCGGTCAAAACGATCATTAACATCAAAGAGGTTCTCATAACCTATTGTCTCTTAAATCATTTGTTTTTTCCCTGAAAAGCATAGCTCAGTCCGATGTTCACATTTGAAGGATCACCCAGCGTATAACTGTACCCCCATTGCGACTTGCTGGCCACCACCGCATAATGTTTGTCGGCCACGTTCAGCCAGTTGATCCAGCAACCCAGGCCCTTCCACTCGTAACCTGTTCTGAGGTTAAAAACGGTAAATCCATCATACTCCACCGTATTCGCCGGGTCCATGTAATAACTGTTCATGTGCTGCATCTCTACTCCGATGCGGAAGCCTTTCAGGCGAAGCGGTTTGTACATGACCTCCGCATTGGCGATAAAGCCTGGTGCATTGGCCATATCGTTCCAGGAGTAGTCCTTGCCCTGTTCTACAAAATCCACGAAACGATGAATGGCGTTGGTACCGCTAATGCGCACATAAATATCCTTCCTTGGCGTGACTGTGACACCGTATTCAACGCCCTGATGTTTGGTTTGCCCGGCATTCCGGTTCTCATAAGTGCCATCATCGAGGCGAACGGAAATGATTTCATCCGTGCCATCCAACCGGTAAATGCTGGCATCCAGGTAGAGCTTGTCCTTCACCAATTTGGCCCATCCACCGATCTCATAATTGTAAAATGTGGATGGCTTAAGTACAGGTACTTTTACCCCTTTGTACAATTCTGTGATCTGGGGTGGCACGAAACCCTGGCTGTAGTTTGCATAAACACCGGACTTCCCTTTGATATCATACGTGAAGCCCAGCTTGGGTGAAAGCGCATTAAAGCTGTTCCTGCTATCCGGTGATCCGGAATACGCCGAAGGGTCGAGTGCATTGTCCAGATCATACACAAAGTTGTCGTAGCGTACGGCGGCCACCACACGCAGGTGTTCCAAAGGAGATAGCTCCAATTGTGCATAGGCGGCTGAGTTCAGCACATCCACGGTATAGTCGGACAACAGCGAATCCGTGGTCTCATAGCTGATGTACTTGCCTTTCGGGCTCTTTGCAATAGGAATGTATTTGGCGTAGTAGCCGGAGGGACTGAAATCTTCAGACACACCAATGATCGCTACTACATTTTTCCAGTCAAACGATTGGCGATGTTGTATAACCCCCGCATAACTTTGAAAGTACGCATCGTTGATCTGGCCATGGGCCAGCAAGGGATCTCCGGTACCATTCCAGGGTTTGTAATCGTCCGAAACGAAATACGAAGGATTCTGTTTGATGCTGTTGTCGCGGAACAATGCCGTGAATGTGGTCTTGCTTTTCGGGTTCCAGCGTTGGGTCAGGGTAGACCGGGCACGCAATGCAGATACATCCCGGTAGGTGAAGGTATGCAGATTGGTATAGTTGTGTTCGGCGAACTTGTTGCTGTCCAGGCTACCGGTCATGTCCGAGTAATAGTCGATGAATGACACGCTGTTACTCAGGTCGGTCTTGTCGCTGAAATGGTAATCTGCACGAAGGGTCAGGCCCAGTTTATCAAAATCGCTATGCTCCATGAGGCCGTTTTTTCTTTTGGCATAATACCCGGCAACGGAGACCCCGAGTTTTTTCATGGTGGTGGATGCCTGGAAGTCGGTTCGCTTAAAGCCCAGGTTGTTGGCCTGAACCGCGACCTTGGCAGTCGGGACGGCGCTCGGACCGAAGGTGATGAAATTCACGGCACCACCAATGGCTTCCTGGCCGTAGAGCGATGAAGCGGGTCCTTTGATGATCTCGATATTCTTCACCGTGGCCATGTTGATCTCGATCAGTGCGTTGTGGTTGAACAGGCCGGCCGTGCGGATGGGAATGCCATCTTCGAGATATAGAAAAAGGCTTTTATATCCCAGGGGTTGGCGGATGGACATGGCGTGTTGCTCGTTGCCAAGGTTCATCATGTACACGCCGCTTACCTTGTTCAGCACCTGTTCCAGTGAGTTCGGCTTGGCATCGTTGATGACTGCCGGTGTGAGTGTGGCAATGGCGATCGGCGCATCTTTCCGTTCCTGCACTTCACGGCTGGCAGAGACGATGACCTGTCCGAGCTGCATCACAGATGGCTTAAGGGAAATAATCGTACCTCCCTTCCATGCAAACGTTTGTCCCTGGTAGCCGATATAGGAAACGGTGATGCTGTCGGCCTTTGCCGCTTTGATTTCAAAAATTCCGTTCAAATCCGTGGTTGCGCCGGTTTGTGTACCGGTGATCACCACGCTTACGCCTGTCAGTGGTTCTTTGGTCTGATCGTCGATGACCTTGCCCGAAATGGTTTGCTGGGCATACGCGGTATACGAACTGATCACCACCATGAACATGACCGCAATGAGGTTATGTAGTGGTTTCATTGATGTTGATTAATGGAAATTGGCAATGGACAAAAGACATCGGTTATTGGAAGGGTCACCATCTAGCGACGGTTATCCAATGACCATTGTCTGATTTCTAATGTCCTTTGTCTAATGACTAGCTTTAAAACATTGAGACACATCCTTCCGGTTCGGAAAGATGCTGTTCATCCTTATGAAAAGGAGTGGCGGGGTGGCGGGGTGTCAGGTTTGCCGGTGTAGGTGGTGAGGCTGTTTTCATTTGTAATCAAACGCGCGCCGTTATGGAGCGTACCAAAATCCTCGCATCCGGTTTCGCTTGTCACAAAAAAGGCAAGTACTTCTTTGATGGGTGTTACGGGTAGTTTATTCTGATCGGTACCTGCATCTTCGTCGGCGATTTTTTTGATCTGTGCGGTACGGTGACATTTCCCGTGGCATTTCATTTGGGGCTTGTCCTTATTGATACAAAGCACCTTTGCGATGTAGTCTTTGTTCACGGCATATTCAATGTAGGGAACCGCCGGCCTGAGCAGAATGGATAGGTACAGGGTAAGCAGCGATATGGAAACAATGCCGCGCATGCACTGCAAAGGTATTTTGTTTTGGGGAATAAAAGAATAGCGGAGGGAAAGTTTGAGGTCGCAAAATGCGACGTCAAAAAAATTATTATTGCTATGATTATGATAAAAGAAGTGAAAGTTTCAGCAACAGCAAAACAACAAGGGTGTGAATCCGAAGCCTACGCCTTTGCCCCGTCCAAATCTTTTTTTGTATTCATCAGGCGGGCATTGCGAAAGTGTTTGTTCACTTCATTGACAAGTGGGTAAGGACGGTTGAACGCCGACTGGTTAACCTTGAAATGTTTGGACAAGGCACGGATGGTTTCTTTGGACAGGCCCTTTTGGTAATTGAGGATCTTGGAAACGGTGCCTTTGGACAGCCCCAGTATTTCCAAAAGGTCTTTCGGTTTCAGGCTGTTCTCTTCCATCAGCGATCTGATCAGCTGTACAGGGTCCCGATCATCAAAGGTATTGTGCGCCTCATCCCACTTCTCGATCAGTAAGGTAAGCAGTTCGATCTCGTCGGATAAAACCTTTTTATCCTGAGATATTAAATCTTCCAGGATACGGCAATAGTCGTTGTATTGCTTCCTGGTTTTGATGATGGTGTATTTTAACTGTTTCATATTAACGCCCTAAAAAACTAATATTCACCAACTGTATATTGGTTTCCTTTGTCACACAGCTTTGTATAAGCCGCATGTGTTCCTATCCATTTGACAAATAAATGAACCCTGGTTTTTCCAAAATGATACTTGCATATCATCCGGTACTTGTTGCCCCCAATATCAAATACGACCCTTTCCGAACCACCACCCAGAATATCCGCGCTTCCAAAGGTTGATTTTATATCATTGGGTTCATTCCAATCAGCTCTCCTGATGACCGACAACCAAATCATAAAGGGTTGTCTGCTTTGGACATTTGCCACAGCATAATCCTCTATGGATTGTTTCTTAATCAGGTGAACTCTCATAATCTAACGCGAAGGTAGATAAAATGTTTCCCTTTGTGAAACTTTTTAATTAAGCCGAATATGACTATTTTTTGGATGATTTTAAGCTATTAGAATAATGCGTGTCCTCCTCATTTGTACTATGCTTTGCTATGCTTTTCCGGCATGGTGTCAGAATAGGGAGCACCTGGGTAGGATTGATGCTGAAGGCCATCAACCCTGCGACAGCCTTAAGGTTATACGGGAATTTGATGGGACTCAGGACAATTCACCAGAGAATGTCAAGGTCATTTGCTATGAGTTAGAATGTGCCGGAGGACAACGTCATATCTTCAAAAAGGTGATTCATCCGGTTGGAATGATTTGGTACTTTAAGAATGACATATCCATTTCCGCTGATTCTTTCGAAAAAGAATTGGGACATCGGTGAATATATCCTCAACAAAAACAACAAAGGTGTAACCCGAAGCCACATCCGTTGTTCCATACTCACACCTTTGCTCACAAAAAAACCCCGCTTCTTTCGAGGCAGGGTTTCTATTCGGATTTCCAGTGTGAGTTCTGGCGATAGCGTTCTCCACTCTCCATACTCAGACTCACTCTGTATTTTGCTCCTCCTCTTGGACTTGAACCAAGGACCCTCTGATTAACAGTCAGATGCTCTAACCAACTGAGCTAAGGAGGAGTGTTCCCTATTTTAAAGGGACTGCAATATTACGGCAATGCTGAAACTTTTGCAACTACGCTCCACTGATTTTCAGTGAAGAATGTTGATTTTTGTACCTTTTGCCTATGAAATCCAATACGTACATTAGGTGGCTACTCATTATTATCCTGTTTGGCGGGATACTTATGGCTTCCTGCGGCACTCCCAAACCAATCCTGAACCCTGCAATAAATATCGATACATTGTACTTAAGGGTGCATTATGACAACTCCATTGACTCCACGTTTGTTACAATATTTGACCAGAGATTAAATAACAGTATCTCCCGGTTCAACAAGCAACACCAGTCATTTCGTGCCATTCGTTCGGACACAGCTTCAAGCCATTTCATGAATATAGAAATCGATACGATCAGGATTGTAAGTTCAGGCAATGTTACGGGAAGCGCCATAGCCTCCACTATCGGATTGGTGGGATTGCCGCTGCTTTTGTTGAATACCGATGCTGATTTTGTCATCTTTTTCTGGGTCACACCAATGAATTACACCAAAATGACAGTATCTCTCTCTACCAATATAAATAAGTCGAAACTTGATAAAATCCCCATGGCTGCAACCTCTTCTGGTTACTTTGCAAACTATGAGAAGCGAACGATCAGACAAAGCAAGGCATTTGAAGATTTCCTATACCATCTACTCATGCAGATGGAGTACAAATATGATCTGCGTCGCCAGTAAAATTTCCTGTAGTTACCCCTCGGGTATTTGTTAGGCATTGCAATTTGTAACCGATATCTTTGGGCAAAATCGTAAATAGTTATGAGCTTATTAGTTATCGGAACAGTGGCCTTTGATGCCATCGAAACCCCTTTCGGAAAGACAGATCGCATCATCGGTGGTGCAGCTACCTACATCGGACTTTCCGCCTCCTACTTCACAAAAAACATCAACCTTGTCTCCGTTGTCGGTGACGATTTTCCTCAGTCCGGCATGGACATGATGAGCAAACGCGGCATCAATCTGGACGGACTCGAGATTCGCAAAGGAGAAAAATCCTTTTTCTGGTCGGGTCGTTACCACAATGACATGAACTCCCGCGACACGCTAGTCACCGAGCTCAACGTACTGGAGACTTTCAACCCGCAACTCCCTTCCGGCTATCAGAATCCGGATTTCGTGATGCTGGGTAACCTCGCCCCGGCCATCCAACGTCAGGTGATCGAGCAACTGAAGAACCGTCCCAAGCTGATCGTGATGGATACCATGAACTTCTGGATGGACATTGCCATGGACGAACTGCGTAAGACCCTTACCATGGTTGACGTTCTTAGCATCAACGATGAAGAAGCGCGCCAGCTGTCCGGCGAATATTCACTCGTAAAAGCCGCCAGCAAGATCATGGAAATGGGACCGTCCTACCTGATCATCAAAAAGGGCGAACACGGTGCCCTGTTGTTCCACGGGAAACACGTATTCTTCGCGCCGGCCCTGCCCCTTGAAGAGGTTTACGATCCCACCGGAGCCGGAGACACCTTCGCAGGAGGCTTTATCGGATATATGGCCAGCCGCAACGCCATTGACTTTGAGAACATGAAGCGCGCCGTGATCTACGGAAGTGCTATGGCTTCATTCTGTGTAGAGAAATTCGGAACCGAAAGAATCACCGAGATCGGAACCGACGAACTGGACAACCGTATCAACGATTTTATCCAACTGGTTCAATTTGACATCGACCTGGTGGAAGGTTGATGTTAGTACAGAGTAGATAGTAGTTAGTACAAAGTAGTTAGAGGGTAGATTCGTCTATAGCTGCTCGATTCTTCTAATGTCCAATACTATCTACTAACTACTATCTACTCTGTACTATTTAATCACATGTCTTAACCAACGTCGTCTTTACAAGAATCTCGCCTTCCGGCCAGAACTTGCTTACACCATCAGTTCCTGTGTGACGCTCTGAGCAAGCAGCCTGCAAAGCGGCCACCGCATCCTGGGCATTCCAATGATCAAATTCGATGTGCGCCCGGAGAGAAAGTTCTTCACCTTTAATGGTATAGGTGCCGCCAAAGTCCTGACTGGTGCCGTTCATATTCAGACTGATATTCACACGACCGCTGTCCAGGCCACCTTCAACGCCATTAACTGTTCCGGTCAATACATCGCCACCGGCCATGGTGCCAAAGAATTTTTCTACGATCTTCTTATCACGATCCGCATCTGAAGAATTCACGCTCGAGGTGTAGATGCTGAACGTGGCACCATTCAACACTTCCTGTGGGTATTCAACGGATTTGTCCTGCATCACCGTCAGGCTATCGAAAGTACCTTTCACTTCCACCCTTGCCGTATGCTTGTATGCGGTCCAGAAGGCCTTTGTGGTGGCACCGTCATAGGAATAATGGCAAACAGGTTGTGCTGCTGGTGCAGGTTCCGTTTCTGTTGTTGTTTCTTGCTGGCCGGGTTCACCGCCACATGCCGATAACAATACAGCGACAACACCAACCCATAGTGTTTGGGGGGATAACATTTTCATGATCTGGTTGAATTAGATTAAAACTCGATGAGAATTTCATTTTTCTCCACAGTACCACCCGCCTTCACACGGATCTGGCGAACGGTCGCATCCACCGGTGATTTGATGACGTTCTCCATCTTCATCGCTTCAAGCACAAGAAGAGAATCGCCCTCTTTCACCTCGGAACCATCCTCCACATGAATGGCCAGTACCTTACCCGGCATCGGCGCTTTGACCTCATTCACCTTTTTGGAGATAAGATCATCAAGACCCATGGAATGCAGCAACTGGTCAAATGCATTTTCCACCTTCATGGTCATGCGGTAACCATTCACATCCAAAATGCACGTTTTGCTTTCCTGGTCCCATGACACCAGGTAAACCCGGTATGACTGACCGTCACGAATCACATGCCATACGCCGGGACCATGATCCGATACGTCCAGCGCAAAAGGCTGATCGTTCAGGTTTCCTTCCCATTCGGGCCCCGAACCGGTCTCGACCTTGATCTCCGTACCGTTATGATGGGTAATGTGGTATTCAGGCATGCACAAATATAATGAATGGAGCGATTAAGTGGCGGACAAAGGATGGATTGTGTGGCAAGCCGTGCATCAGTGCTAAAAATAAGGCCGTCTATGAAATGTACCGTTTTTTAAGCATCTTTGACGACTATGATACACGGGTTTTCTCGCATCGGATGGTGTGCACTGTTTGCGACGGCCATCCTCTTCGGCTCTTCATGCCATACCAATAAAAAAACAACCGCCTATACAGGTGAAGAAATGGCGGAAGAAACAATGGACCTGCCTGCTATTCTGGTCAGGCCTATGCCATATCAACCCTCCGAGAAACGCATCAACGACCTGATCCATACCAATCTGAAAATACGGTTCGACTGGTCCAACCAATGGGCGATCGGTGAAGCGGACCTCACCCTCAAACCTTATTTCTACCCCACCTCCACACTGGACCTGGATGCCAAAGGTTTTGATATCCAGTCCGTGGAAATGATCCAGGTGAATGCCACACCACAAATGGCCGCATCCCTGGAGTACACCTATGATACAGCTCAGATTCACATTAACCTCGGGCACGAGTTCCAAAGAACCGACACCTACACCCTCCGTATCCGGTATACTGCCAAACCAAATGAAGGAGCGTCCGGCGGAAGCGAGGCCATCACAGACGACAAAGGTTTGTACTTCATCAACCCGGACGGCAGCGATAAGAAAAAGCCCAGACAGATCTGGACACAAGGTGAGACCGAGTCAAACTCACGCTGGTTCCCCACCATCGATGCACCCAACGAAAAAATGACACAGGAATTCCACATCACCGTGGATAGCTCCTTTAAGACCGTATCAAACGGTACACTGATGTATCAAACGGAGAACGGCGACGGCACACGCACGGATGTCTGGAAACAGGACCTGCCGCATGCCCCTTACCTGGCCATGATTGCCGTGGGTCATTTCTCTGAAACGAAAGACAAGTGGAGAGACAAAGAGGTTAACTACTACGTGGATCCGGAGTACGGAAAATATGCCCAACAGATTTTTGGCAACACCCCGGAAATGATTGAATTCTATTCAAAGAAACTCGGCGTGGATTATGCCTGGGACAAGTATTCTCAGCTGGCTGTTCACGACTACGTATCAGGCGCCATGGAGAACACCACGGCCGTCATCCACGGAGATTTTGTTCAGAAAACAGCAAGAGAGTTAATCGACCGGAATGATGAGGACGTGATCTCGCATGAACTTTTCCACCACTGGTTCGGGGACCTGGTCACCTGCGAAAGCTGGTCCAACCTACCGCTGAATGAATCTTTCGCTACCTACGGTGAATACCTTTGGTTCGAACACAAATACGGGCGCGAAGCAGCAGACATTCATCTGAACGACGACCTGGGCCAATACCTACAAGAGTCGCGGTTCAAGCAAGAGGACCTGATCCGCTACCGCTATTCCGACAGGGAGGATATGTTCGACGGCCATTCATACCAGAAAGGCGGACGCGTATTACATATGCTCAGGAAGTATGTTGGTGATGAGGCTTTCTTTGAATCCCTTCACCGGTATCTCGAAAAGTATCGCTTCAAAACCGCTGAAATACATGATCTCAGACTGGTCTTTGAGGAAGTCACCGGGGAAGACCTCAACTGGTTCTTCAACCAATGGTTTCTGGACAAGGGACATCCCAGTATACTTATCGAATATGCATACAACTCAACGAAGAAGCAACTGACCGTAAAGCTTTCACAGACGCGCAATACGGATTCTTCATTCATTTATAAGTTGCCGATGCGGGTGGATATTTATGTGAATGGCAACGTGGAGCATCACGATATTGTGTTCAGGCAATCCATGCAAAATTTTGATTTCAACGTGGATTCGAAACCAGATCTGGTGAATGTGGACGCAGAAAAAATGTTGCTCTGTGAGAAGCGTGACACCAAGCTTGATGAACAATGGCGCTTCCAATACCGCAAAGCGCCCCTGGTGATGGACCGACTCGAAGCTGTTGAAGCCATCATTGAAACGCAAAGTGATGAGAACAAGGCCCTGCTTATCGAAGCGTTGAGCGACACCCAACCTGACATTGTGAATACCGCGCTGGACGGTCTTGAAATGTACGAGGTTGGCGACTCTTTGGATATTCGACAACAACTGATCACCTTGTCGGGAAAACAGGATTCTTATCTGCGTGCAGCCGGCATTCGGTCTATCGGAACATTCCATGCCGATGATTCATCCCTCAAGGATATTGTAACAAAAGGCCTGGCGGATTCAAGCTACAGGGTGATCTCCGCTTCCCTGCGCACCGCGTGTGCGATGGATTCCATGAACTGCGACAAGTACACGCGGCAGTTTGAAGATGGGACCAACACCACCATTCTTCTGACCATTGCCAATCTGCTGGCCCGTTATGGTGTACCGGACAAGAATAATTTCTTTGATGCCATTTACCCACAGCTCAGCGGATTCGATCGTTATGATTTTTACGATTCCTATGGCGTTTACCTTTCAAAGCAGCCGGATAAAGTGGTGGACAAAGGCATGCAGCGGCTCTTTACGGGCGCCACGGAAGAAAACCACTGGCAGATCCGTTATGCCGCCGTACAGGGAATTTTGCAACTGTGGATCCGCTACTATGTGATTGAGAAAAAACTGAAGATGGAAATGAAGGAGTCCGTTCGCATGGGCGGTGAAAATGCCAGAGATACTTTTGTAGGCCGGGAACTTCAGTTGGCCAAGGATCGAAAAGACCGGCTTCATCAGATGCTGGAAGACATCGCATCCGGTGAAGAGAATGAGATCCTGGCGAACTATGTAAAAAGGGAACTGGCCTCCATCAATGAGTTATCCTCATCCGGCGAATAGCCCGTCTTCGGAAGCCTCATACCCATCATCCCTTTTCAGGTGGCCGTCGGATGCAGCCACGGCAAGTTCGTCGCAGCGCTCGTTTAGTGGGTTATCCGCATGACCTTTCACCCAGCGGAATTTCACCCTGTGCTTTTTGTAGATCTTCAGAAACCTCATCCACAAATCCACATTTTTCTTTCCCTTGAATCCTTTTTTGAACCAATCGAACAGCCAGCCTTTTTCCACAGAGTCCACCACATATTTTGAATCCGAGAAGATGGTCACCGCATGACCTTCGCCTTTTAACGATTCCAGAGCAACGATCACACTCAGTAATTCCATGCGGTTATTCGTGGTATGCCGGTAACCCTGTGACATCTCTTTACGATGTTGCCCTGACATCAGGATGATACCGTAACCACCCGGCCCGGGATTTCCCTTTGCAGAACCGTCCGTATATATCACCACCTCAGCCATGCTGTACTCTTTCTTTTAAAATATTTTCAATCACTCCCGGGTAGCACTCATACTCCAGGGCATGTACTTTTTCTGCAACCGCTTCGGCATCATCATCCGGAGAAACGGCGACGCTTTTCTGGAAGATGATATCACCTTCATCATAATGCTCATTCACCCAATGAATGGATATGCCTGTTTCCGTTTCACCTGCAGCCACAACCGCCTCATGCACCCGGTTGCCGTACATTCCCTTGCCACCATAGCGTGGCAGCAAGGCAGGATGTATGTTGATCATGCGTTTGTCAAAAGCGCGGGTGAGGTCTGCCGGGATCAGCCACATAAAGCCGGCCAGCACGATAAAATCTATGTTTGATTTTTGCATCACCTCCACCATGGCGCCTGGTTGATAAAAGCCCTCACGATTTACCAACACATACGGAATGTGATGATTTTTTGCCCGCTGGAGCACATATGCATCGGGTTTATTGCACAGGATCAGTGCAACGTTAATGTCCGAATGCCCCTTGAAATGTGCGATGATCTTTTCCGCATTGGTACCCGATCCGGAAGCAAATATGGCGATATGCTGCATGTTTATGCTGCCTTTTGGCCGGCAAATTATAAATTTACAGGGACTATGAGTGCTATCCTGCGATATTCTTTCCGGCTCATCCGGCTTTTATGGGTGCTGCCCGCGTTAATGTTCTCATGCCAATCCCATGAACAAACAACCACGCAACACAAGACCTTCTTTGATCTGAAACAATACATTGCTTCGGAAGCCAACCGCCTGACCCGCGAACACCCGAACGTGACGAAAACGGTGACGCTTGATGGACAAATTGAAGAAAAAAATGTAGATGCTGTGGACTGGACCACAGAGCTGGCACCGTTCACTTCATGCAACATCAATGAACCCGCATTGTGGGACAAATACCAGGTTGATAGCACCGGAACTACAGAACGTTTAACCGTGGTTTACCAAAGCCTGAAGGCAGATCTCAAGGTGCAGGAAATACGTGTGCATTTTGAAAATGATCGTTGTGTTGGCGTCCAAATCAAAGCCCGAACGGAGAGTCGTTTGTATGGTATCGTTTCTGATCGGTCCTATGATCCGGATAAGGGTTATGAACTGGAAGGTCAGCAGGATGTGACCGGTCTGCCATCCACGAAGTATGCTGTTAAAACACGTTATCGTGATTAAACGAATCTGGTATTTCGGCCTGGTCATCGTTGCATGTAACAGCGGCGATGGAAACCGGGAACCTCTTGCCAGTGGAAACTGGCACGCGGAACTGGAGATCACCAATGAGGTGCAGCTTCCGTTTTCGTTTCACCTCACCCTGGGAGATGATACACTGATCTCGCTGCGCCATGCGAACGAAATCATCTACTTAAACAACATCCGTTTCACCTCCGATTCCTTTTTCATTCCGGTTGATCCGTTCGATTCCGAGATCAAAGGCACCATCACGCCAGACGGGCAAATGCAAGGTCAATGGCAGGATTATTCCAGAGGCAATGATTACATCCTTCGGTTTCATGCCTGGCCGGACACCATTGAAAAAAGGAATAGCAATGAAGCCGTTTTTGATGCGGGCGGACGCTGGCACACCATCTTTGACAAGGGAAAGGAAACGGAATACAATGCCATTGCTCAGTTTACACAGGCGGGCAACCAGATCACCGGAACCTATCTTACGGAAACAGGTGATTATGGTGTACTGATCGGTGAAGCGGATAAAGATGGATTTACCGTAGGCCGTTTTGACGGTGGCCATGCTTATCTTTTTAAACACCAGGCGGAAACGGATAGTTCATTTACCGGAACCTACTGGTCTGGTATTCATTCGGTCGAAAGCATTTTTGCAGAACGGGATGATCGCTTTACACTAAGGCCACCTGATTCCCTCACCTTTTTGAAGGAAGGTTATGACAGGTTTTCATTCGCATTTCCAGGTTTGGATGGGGACACGGTTCGCATGACCGATAAACGTTTTCTGAACAAAGTAATGATCGTTCAGATCATGGGCACCTGGTGTCCCAACTGCCTCGATGAATCCATTTTCTTTGCAGAGCTATATGGTCGTTACCGTGAACGCGGATTGGAAATCGTTGCCCTGTGCTTTGAAAGAACACCGGAGTTGGAACGATCCATCAAAAATGTAAACAGATTGCGTGCACGTATTCCCGGGCTTGACTATACCTTCCTGATCGCAGGACAGTCAGACAAAGATGCGGCATCGCGCGCCCTGCCTATGATGTCCAGGGTCATGGCTTACCCAACGGCGTTATATATAGATCGGAATGGAAATGTGAGGAAGATCCATACTGCTTTTTCAGGACCCGGTACGGGTGAAGCGTACGACAACCTGAGAAAAGAAACCATTTCCCTCCTTGAAAAACTTCTGGATGAATAGCCGCTTATTCGGGAAAGAATCCTTTCCGCTCCCGGTATAATTTGCTGAATGATTTCGGTGCGATCTGAGGAATGCTTCTATGCTTTCCCCATGAACCTTTGAGCGCATAGTGCAGCACCATGTTCTTGATGCCTGAACTCCCCATGTCCATCATTTTGCGACTCAGCATTCCTTTCCGCCAGAAGTAAATGATGCGTTTTTCAAGCGTGGTTACCTGTCCGGCCTGCGTAGCATCGCTGCGATTGGTGATTAGCAATTTATGAAGATCGATACGTACAGGACATACTTCGGTACACTTACCACACAGCGACGATGCATAGCTCAGGTGTTTGAAGGATTCCATCCCTTTGTAGTGGGGAGTGATGACGGAGCCGATCGGACCGCTGTAGGTGGTTCCATAAGTATGACCGCCAACGCTCTGATAAACGGGACATCCGTTGAGACACGCACCACAACGTATGCAATGCAAAGCCTGACGTTGTTCAAGCTCGGCAAGTAGGTCACTGCGACCATTGTCAAGCAGGATCACATACATTTCATCCGGGCCATCCACCTCATTGTGCTTGCGGGGTCCGCTGACAATATGGTTGTAGACCGTAACATTCTGACCTGTGCCGTGTGTTGACAACAAGGGCCAGAAAAGTCCCAGGTCTTTTACAGAGGGTATTACTTTTTCTATCCCCACTATGGCAATGTGAATCTTGGGAAAACCCACACTCAGGTAGGCATTTCCTTCGTTTTCCGTAAGCGCAATGGCGCCTGCATCCGCAATCAGAAAGTTTCCACCGGAAATTCCCACGCCGGCCTGCTGATACTTTTCACGCAATACTTTCCGCACATATGCCGTGACTTCCTGCGGCGTGCTGCCGGCCGGTAATCCAGCTTTCTCATGAAAGAGTTCCGCCACATCTTCTTTGGACTTGTGCATGGCTGGAGTCACAATATGATAAGGTGTTTCACCGGCAAGCTGCACGATGTATTCACCCAGATCCGTTTCTACAGCCTCAATGCCATTCCCTTCCAGAAAATGATTCAGGTGAATCTCCTCCGTGGTCATGGATTTTGACTTGACAGTCAGCTTTGCGTTGGCCTCTTTGAAAATTTTAAGGATTTCCTGGCGTGCTTCTTCATCATTCTGAGCCCAGATAACCTTGCCTCCGTTCTTTGTGAAGTTAGCCTCGAACTCGATCAGATACTTATCCAGGTTTTCGATGGCCTTGAACTTTTTGGATGCGGCCCGTTCCTTGGCAAGTTCCAGATTGGCAAATTGGTGTTTCCCTTTGACGACGGTTTTATCGTATTGGGAGATGTTAAAACGAAGCTTCCGGCGATGTTCCTTGTCAAAGGATTTTACCTCAGCATCTTTGTGGAACTTTTCCTGCAGACTTTGGCTCATGGGCAAATTTGCCTTGATTAATTTTTGGGATTTAATTCTTCATTCAGCTGAATGCGTTCTTCACGATTCACCAGTTCCCAGCAGGTATAAAATACCAACCGGGTGATCTTTTCCATTTTCTCAAAATCGATCTTGTCTACGGTGTCGGTTGCCTTATGATAATCCTCATGCGTACCGTTAAAGTAGAATATGATCGGGATGTTTTTCTTCGCAAAGTTGTAGTGATCGGAACGGTAATAAAAGCGGTTGGGGTCGTTCGGATCATTATAGGTATAGTCCAGTTCCAGGTTGGTATAGGTGCTATTCGCCTCTTCACTGATGCGGTGCAGCTCATTGCTCAGTTTATCCGACCCGATAAGGTAAACGTAATTGGGATTATCCGCATGTTTTTCGTCCAGTCTGCCGATCATGTCGATGTTCAGATCTGCCACTGTATTCTCAAGCGGATACACAGGATTTTCAGTATAGTACTTTGAACCGAGCAATCCTTTTTCCTCTCCGGCTACCGGCATGATAAGGATGCTCCGACGCGGACCATGCCCGTCTTTCTTGGCCTGCATAAACGCCTCTGCCAGTTCCAGCAATGCGGTTGTTCCTGATGCATCGTCATCGGCACCATTAAACACCTCATCCCCGTCGATCCCTATATGATCATAGTGTGCGGTAAGTACAACGATCTCATCCTTCTTATCCCCACCTTCAATAAAGGCCAGTACATTTTCGGAAGTGAGCCGGTCCGTCGTTTTCTTAACAGACACCATGACATCTGTTTTTGATTCGAATGAATAAGGCTTTTTGCGCTTGGCAATCCTGTCCTTCAAATCCTGTACATCTTTCCTTTTGGCGTTGGTGAGCATGGCATTGGCCATATCAACTGAAATATAGAAGACGGGCATTTGGCCTTCACCGTGTTCTTCTTCACCGCCGATATCAAGCTTCATAGAAGGCTTCTCTATATAATGTTTGAAGTTCCTGATGTTTTCCTCCATCTGCGACGTCACCATAAACAATGCCCTGGCACCTTTATTTGCCGCAGTGCGACTTTTCTTTCTATAATTGGTTGTCCAGGAAGACATTTTGGTACTTCCGGTAATCACCGAGTTACTGTCTGCATCGATAGGTTCACCAACCCACATCAGAAGTGATCTGCCGGCAACATCCAGCCCGTTGTAATCATTATAGTTCTCTTCTTCTATACCAAAACCGGCAAACGTGATCTGGTCTGTGGACCATTCCTGTTCTTCGTAGCCGGGCATATAAAAGAAGTCCTTCATGAAGGTGTATGCTTTGCCATTAATGGTGATGGTGGAACCTGATGAAGATTGTTGAACAATCAACGGGAATTCCTGAAAATAAGTTGAGTCGCGATACGGTGGTATATCCAGGGAACGGAATTGCTCCGCCAGATAGGCTGCTGCCTTTTTTTGCCCGTGCTTACCCGTTTCCCTCCCCTCGTAATCATCAGATGCCAGCACATGCATATGATTGCTGATATGTTCACTGGTAATCGTGGCTGCATACTTCAATGCCAGGGTATCTATAGGGGTATCCGCATTTGCGGGCGCAAAAACAGACCAAAACGATATCAATGTGGCAAGCACTTTCAGTTGATTTCTCATAATGGTATTTTTTGAACACGTTGTGTATGTCTTCCTCCTTCAAAGGAAGTACCTATAAATACATCCAGCATTTCAAGAGCTTCGTTTTCGGTCACATACCTAGCCGGAATAGCCAGGATGTTGGCATCATTATGCTGTCTTGCTAGGGCAGCAATCTCACGGTTCCAGCAAACGGCCGCACGAATGCCCGAATGTTTATTGGCAGTCATTGCAATGCCATTCCCGCTTCCGCAGAGCAATACACCGAAATGTGCCTTTCCGGATTCTATAGCGGAAGCGACCGGGTGAGCAAAATCGGGATAGTCTACCCGGTCTTCCGATGCCGGACCCACATCAAATACTTCGAAATGATTTTTGCGGAGGTACTCTACCAATATACTCTTCAGAGAAAATCCGGCATGATCACTTCCAATCGCGATGGTTTTTTCAGGATTGTTCATAAGATTAAAACAAAAGTAAGGCTTCTGCACCGTACTAAAAAGTGGTGCCAACCTTATAAGAGACGCATTACAGGATAAATTCGCTGCTTAATGAAATATGTCTGCATATACCTTGCACGCTCTTTCTCCAGGGACTTTGATCAGATACCAACGATACAATTAACAAACCCGTGAATAGAATGTTCATTATTCGCGATAATTAAGTTTGGAAAGCACCAAAGAGAAATTGCTTAGACAATCTCACAAATCCTACAAGTGATATTATTGTAAAGTTTCAGGTATTAATGAACAGTTTATCAGGTATTCCGCTCGGCTAAAACCACAAGCTATTTATCCATAACTTTGTTATGAACTGGTCGTTGATAAACTACTTAAAGGATTGTTTACTTGACTGTTAAAATTAACAACCCAAAAGAAATTTGTTCATATAATTTTGATAAAGCACATTACCTAACAAGTCCGGGATTATTTACCGACCGTTTCAACAGACTAATAATATATACACAACTTTAAATCATCTTTAAAAAAATGTATAGTAATGTTGTGTATGAAAGCATAGTCGGGTCTTGTCAGAGTTTATAAATTAGCAACGCTGAAATAAAAACGCACTGAAATGAAATTGGATATGGATAAAGGTTATCTGGATGTTGCGGTTGATCCGACAATGGACCTTTTCCGTGAGATCGGGCAATTGAAAAAAGAAAAGAATGCCATCATTCTGGCTCATTATTATCAGGATCCGGACATCCAGGATATTGCAGATTATGTAGGGGATAGTTTGGGATTATCCCAACAAGCTGCGGAAACAAAGGCTGATATCATTTTGTTTGCCGGTGTTCATTTTATGGCAGAAACGGCGAAGATATTGTCTCCGGACAAGAAGGTTTTATTGCCGGATCTGAATGCCGGTTGCTCCCTTGCTGATTCATGTCCACCGGATGAATTTGCCGCATTCAAAGAACAGCATCCCGGACACGTGGTCATCTCTTATGTAAATTGTTCTGCGGAGATCAAAGCACTTACTGACATCGTTTGTACCTCCACCAATGCCCTGCAAATCGTAGAAAGCATCCCGGCAGATACCCCCATTATTTTTGCACCGGATAAAAATTTGGGAGCATACATCAAGAAAAAGACCAACCGTGAAAACATGGTCATTTGGGATGGAAGCTGCATGGTGCACGAGATATTTTCATTGGAAAAGATCATCTCCCTGAAAGAACAACACCCGGAGGCGTTACTGATTGCCCACCCGGAATGTGAGGATGCGATTCTTAGTATGGCCGATTATATAGGATCAACCACCGGTTTGCTGAAATATGCCACCAATAGCGATCACTCAAGTTTTATTGTTGCTACAGAATCCGGTATACTGCACCAGATGAAAAAAGCGGCGCCGCATAAAACATTCATTCCTGCACCTCCGGACAATGCATGTGCATGCAATGACTGTCCGCATATGAAATTAAATACGCTTGAAAAAGTGTTCATAGCTTTGAAATACGAGCAACCGGATATCGTTTTGGAAGAAGGTCTTAGAAAGAAGGCGGAAAAATCCATTCGTGCCATGCTTGATATTTCAAAAAAGCTTCAGTTATAGTTGATGAAAACCAGGAAGAAACATAGCGCACTTTTAGCCACATTGTTCTCAATGATTTTGTTCGGATCATTGATGGCACAAACTGATGATGGCTTTGTACAATTGTTTCATTCCAATGGTAAAGTGGCCAGTGAAGGGTTGATGAAAAACGGCAAACCCGAAGGACTTTGGAAAAACTATACCGAGGAAGGGCAATTAAAATCCGAAGGCAATCGGGTGAATCATCAACTGGATGGTATCTGGAAATTCTATGGAGAAAATGGAAACATAGAATTGGAAGTGACCTATCGGGAAGGAAAAAAAGAAGGTCCCAAAAATTCCTATGATACGACGGGACAATTGACCATGACGGAAGCTTTTCATGATGATGTGAAGGATGGACCTACCATGCACTATTATGCCGGTGGAGCTACGCACAAATTCATCCCTTTTGTTACCGGAAAAGAAGAGGGTACCGGTTATGAATACGACAAGGACGGCACCATCATTACCATCTGGAAATTCCAGAAAGGATTTATGGTGAAGCAGGAAAAAATTAACAGGAAAGACAAAAATCTACGAAAACAAGGAAGGTGGAAAGACTTTTACGAAAACGGACAGATGAAGTGGGAAGGTGATTACAAGGATGATCTCAGACATGGTATTTTCAAATACTACAGTCCTGAGGGAAATCTCCTTGACATTAAGAAGTATGAAAATGGAGTGGAATTAAAGGATGTCGATGAACTCGTGGTCATGAAGGTAAAAGAAGAATATGATGATAGCGCCAGGGTGAGATCCAGAGGAACGTATAATAAAGATGGTAAGCCTGAGGGAATTTTTAAAGAATATGGCCCGGATGGTTCAATCGTTTCGACCACAGTCTACAGTCAGGGAACCGTGATTGGACAAGGCCTTATGGATGGTGGCGGAATAAAGCAGGGTCCCTGGGAAGAAAATTGGCCGAACGGCAACATTCGCGCTCGTGGTACTTACAAGAATGGAAAGAAAGTGGGTAAATGGCAATATTACCATGACAATGGTCAACTTGAACAAACCGGTGAATATGTAGATGGAAAACCCCACAAGGAATGGAAATGGTATTACCGAGATGGCAAACCACTAAGAATTGAACAATTCAGGTTGGGGAAAGAAGATGGTGAGTTTGTGGAGTATGGAGATAGCGGACAAGTGATTACAAAAGGCGAATACCTGGACGGTTACAAAGAGGGCCCCTGGGTATATGAACTGGAACATTACCGGGAGGAAGGACAATACAAGGACGGACAAAAAGATGGTGTTTGGAAACATTTTCACAAGAACGGAGAACTGCGTTTCGAAGGAGAGTTTCTTGCCGGAATCCCGATGGGAAAACACAAGTGGTATTACGACAATAAACGTTTGAAGGAAGAGGGAAAATACAAATCGGGACGTAAATCTGGCAAATGGATCAAGTACAATCCCGACGGGAGTATCCTGGTAGTAATACAGTTCAAACAAGGTGCCGAGGTAAAAATTGACGGTGTAAAAGTCAAGCCCGAAAGTCCTGCCTATGAAGACCTCTGACCCGGAGAAATCAGCAAATAAGGTCGCCCAATTGTACGAGCAGATCGTACAACAATCCGTAGATGCATATATGATCTTGGACCTGACCAGGATGTTGATCTTGGATGTGAATGACAGTGCGGTGCGGATGTTGGGTTATAAAGGCAGGAAAAACCTATTAGGCAAGAAAGGGATACCCAGAATGATGGGTAAATGGTCGGAAGCCTGGCACAAAAAGATGTTGGGTATCCTCAGGAAGAAGGGTGTTTTCATTCAGAATGTAGCGTTCAAGGTTCCGGTGAGGGGCCGTGTTTGGGCCAATATGAGTGCCCAGATTATGAAGGTGGGAAAGCAAAAGTCTCTTGTTATCCGGTTGTCTGATGTCACCGAAGAAATTGATCGCAATGAAGAACTGGCGAAGACCGAAAGGTATTGGGGAAACATCATGAAAAACCTCAGAGAGAGTTTTGTGGTGATCAATAAAGACTGTCGGATTATTGATATCAGCAATATGGCGGCTGGCTTCAAAAGGGAGGATGTTATTGGCGGCTACACGTACAATTTTGTTCCCGAGAAATTTGCTGACATTGTAAAAAAGAAGACCAAAGAGGCTTTTAAGAAGGCCAAAAGCGTCACTTTTGAGACTGCGGTGGATTCACCTGAGGGAGATACCCTTTGGTATAGTAGCATCCTGATTCCCAATATCGAAGATGGAGAAGTGATCAATGTGGTCAGTATCTCAAGTAACATCACGGAACAAAAGAATGCGGAAGAGCAGCGGTTCCGGGCGGAAAGAGCTGAGGCGACCAATGTTGAACTCAAGAATGAGATCAATGAACGCATACGTGTTCAGAAAGAGCTGGATGATTCCAAGAACTATATTGAAAACATGATCAACAGTTCACCGGATGCCATTGTGGGGTTAGACGATGAACGCAGTATCACAAGTTTCAATCTGGCCGCGGAACGCATATTCGGATACAAGGAAAAGGAAGTCCTGGGAAAACATATCGGTATGCTTGCAGGCGGCCCACAGATTGTATCCAATGTGAAAACGACACTCCAAAACAAGGCCCGTTCTGAATTTGAGATCGTGGGCGTTCGGAAAAACGGCGAGAAGTTTCCTTTATATATTTCCACATCGGTTCTTCTGGACAAGGACAAAAAACGCATGGGGTCGGTCACCATTGCAAGAGACATCACCAAGGAAAAGAAGAGGGAAGAACAAATCCTGGCCAGTGAGAAAAAATACAGGGAACTGATAGAAAACAGTCAAACCCTGATCCTTTCTCACCACCTCGATGGGGAGATTCTGACCATTAATTCTCTTTCTGCAAAATGGATTGGCTATGAACCCAAACAGATCATAGGTAAGAAAACAGTGAATTTTATTGCCAAGCAATACCAGAAAGAATACACGGACTACGTTCGCAAACTTAAGAAGGATAAATTTACAAAAGGTGTCGTGAGGGTGAAGGATAACAAGGGCAAAGACCTGTTCTGGTCCTATAAAAGTTCACTTCGTGAATTGGACGGAAAGCCTTATGTGACCGTATATCTGGAAGATATAACAGAACACGTACGTGCCGAACAACAGGTCAAGGAATCGCTCCGGGAAAAGGAAGTTCTTCTTCGGGAAGTACACCACAGGGTGAAGAACAATCTTCAGGTGATCTCATCCATTCTCAATCTGCAATCTTCCTATGTGGAAGATCAGAACACCCTTAACATACTCCGGGAAAGCCAGAATCGGATCAAAGCGATGGCCTTTATTCATGAAAGTTTGTACCAGGCAAAAAACCTTTCACATATAAACTTTGCTGAGTACATTGAGAATTTGTCTGATAATTTATTTCGTTCATATGGTGTTGTGGATGGTTCTATCGAAATCAAACGGCAGATAGGCGATGTATTTCTAAATTTGGACATCGCCATACCATGTGGCCTTATCGTTCATGAGTTGATTGCCAATGCCCTTAAGTATGCATTTGTTGGCAAGAAGGGTGGAACAGTTGACGTTTCAATGACGATAAGTGGTAGAAAAGCAATTCTGAAGGTAGAAGACGATGGAATAGGTTTACCAAAAGACCTTGACATCAAGCAAACCAAGAGTCTTGGACTACGGCTGGTAATGGCGCTGGCAGAACAGATAGGGGGAAAACTGACCTTGCAAACTTCCGACGCAGGAAGTCATTTTAAGATAGCATTTGATGTGGATAGCACATTGCATAATTAAGACTGACTAGGCATATGGCACAGACATCTATTTTGATCGTCGAGGATGAAAAAATTGTAGCGAAGGACATTGAAAATAGCCTCTCCAAATTAGGGTATAAGATTACCGATGTTGTTTCCTCCGGAGAAGACGCCCTGCGTTCAGCGGGTGAAGTGAAACCAGACCTGGCGCTGGTTGATATTATGTTAAAGGGAGATATGGATGGCATTGAAGCCGCCAAAGAAATGTGGAAAGACATGAGCATTCCGGTCATCTTCCTCACAGCATACGCGGATGAGAGTACCATCAACCGCGCAAAGCATGCGGAACCTTTCGGCTACATCATTAAACCGTTCAAGGAGGTGGACCTGAAGACGACCATTGAGATCGCACTGCATAAGTATGCCCTGGATATCAATGTTCGCAAGGAAAGGGACATTTATTCCGCTATTATCAGCAATACAACGGCCGACAGTGTTTTCGTAAAATCCAATTCCAGACAGAAAAGGGTGAAAGTTGAGGATATCCTTTATGTGGAAGCTCTCAAAGACTACGTAGTGGTAAATACCGTTTCCGAAAGGTATACGATCCATTCCACGATGAAGGACATACAAAAGAAACTGCCAACGAAGCATTTTGTCCGGGCACACCGATCCTTTATTGTGAACATCGATAAGATTGATATTATTGAGGATTCCAACCTGATCATTGGGGTGGATAAAAAGGTTATTCCGATTGGCGGTTCATATAAGGAAGACCTGATGAGCAGGTTGAGCTTTATATAACCTAAAACGCTTCGGAGATCAATCCGAAATCCAATTGTTTTCGCACCAGGTCGGCCTTCTTGATGATGATGGCCACCTTGTCTCCCAGTTGATAGTTTTTCCCGGTCCTTTGCCCGACCACACGGAAATTCTCTTCCTCGAAAACATAATAGTCATCATCAATATCGCGCAGGCGAACCATGCCTTCACACTTGTTTTCCAGGATCTCAACATACAATCCCCATTCGGTCACACCGGAGATAATGCCTTCATAAGTGTTTCCGACCTTATCCGCCAGAAACTGCACCTGCATATACTTGATGGAAGCGCGTTCTGCGCTCACCGCTTTTCTTTCCATTTCCGAAGCATGTTTGCAACGGCTTTCAAGATCTTCGCCCTTCGGACTCGGTTTGTCTGAAAGGTATCGTTCCAAAAGGCGATGTACCATAATGTCCGGGTAACGCCTGATGGGTGAGGTGAAATGTGAGTAATGGGCGAAAGCCAGGCCGTAGTGTCCGATATTTTCTGTCGTATATACCGCTTTCTCCATGGTACGAATGGAAAGCTGTTCGATAATATTCTCCTCATTCGTACCCTTGATGTCTTCCATCAGTTTATTCAGCGATCCCGACAGCTCCTTCTTTGAACGTGTGTTGATCTTATGACCGAAGCGTTCAATAAAATTAGAGAATACATCCAGTTTTTCCTGCCTTGGGGAATCATGTGTACGATACACAAACGGTCTGCGTAATTCTTTGCCGGCGTATTCGGCAACCTGCCGGTTGGCAAGCAGCATGAACTCTTCGATCAGGTGATTACTATCTTTCGATTCCTTCAGGTAAACCTCTACGGGGTTACCAGCATCATCAAACCGGAACCGCGTTTCAATGGTCTCAAATGCGATGGCGCCTTTTTCAAACCGCTCCTTTCGCAAGAGCTTCGCAAGCTTATCCAGTTGCCGCAGTTCTTTTGCGAAGGGACCCTCTTCTCCTTCCAGAATGGCCTGGGCGGTTTCGTATGTAAAACGGTGGTCGGAATAGATCACCGTTCGTCCCAGCCACCTGTTGGTGAGCTTCCCGGCTTCGTTCATCAGGAATACAGCGGAGAAACAAAGCTTTTCCTCTTTAGGGCGCAATGAACAAATGCCATTGGATAACCTTTCCGGTAACATGGGCACGACGGTATCTGCCAGGTAAACGGAAGTTCCGCGTTCATAGGCTTCTGTATCCAATGCACTCCCCGGACGTACATAATGGGAAACGTCTGCAATGTGCACCCCAATCTCCCATGTACCGTCCTCCAATGACCGGATCGACAAAGCGTCATCAAAATCTTTCGCATCAAAAGGATCGATGGTGAATGTGGTGACATCCCGGAAATCCCTGCGTGTTTTTAAGTCTTCTTCTGTGATTTCTTCCGGGATGCGGTTGGCCTCATTCTCCACCTCCTCCGGGAACGATGTCGGGAAGCCGAATTCCAGCAATATGGAATGTCGTTCCACAATTTTATCCCCCGCATATCCAAGTACCTCGGTTATTTCACCCATCGGATTCAGACCGGCATCCGGCCAATCCGTGATTCTGGCAACAGCTTTCTGACCATCTTCCGCGCCTTTCAATTCATCTACCGGGATCATGATATCAAGCTGCATCTTCAGGTCATCAACTTCCAGGTACGCCATTTTCTTGTTGATGTGGATTGTACCTACATATTTCTCCCTGGCCCTTTTCACCACCTCTACCACTTCTCCTTCCGGCCTGTTCCCTTTCCTTTTGGCGAACAGGTATACTTTCACCTGGTCTCCGTTGAGCGCGGTTCCTACATAGCGGGGGCGAATGTATATGTCTTCTTTACTCTCTGGTGAGATAACAAATGCAGAACCTGACAATGTGATCTGAATGGTTCCCTCCAGGTATGCCGGACCTTTTTTCAATTGAAAAGACCCTCTTTTCTGCTTTTGTATCAGATTCTTTTCCTCCAATGCATCCAGAATACTTATGATTTTTTCACGGATCTCCGGGTCACTGGAACCGATTGCCGCAGCTACCTGTTTATGATTAAAAACTTTGGTCGGGGATTTTTTGAATACCGCAAGAACCTGTTCAAGTAAAGAAGTTTGCGTGTTTTTTTGTGGACTGTTACGGCCTTTTCTGCCCATATCGGATGACGGTCTTGTCGAATTAGTCTGAAAGATAAGCAAGTTACTTGGAATAACGCGATCACCAAGGGTTGGCGGTGGCAAAAATTTTTTGAATTTGTATGGATTAATTCATTTATTTGCACCTGTTTTTAACTAACTAACTAAAGAAAGGAGCAGCTATGTCTGACGTAGCATCAAGAGTAAAAGCCATCATCGTAGACAAACTTGGAGTTGATGAAAACGAAGTGACTCCGGAAGCTAGCTTCACCAATGACCTTGGTGCAGATTCCTTAGATACCGTGGAATTGATCATGGAATTTGAAAAGGAATTCAACATTGCCATCCCGGATGATCAGGCAGAGAAGATCGGTACGGTGGGCGAGGCGATATCTTATATCGAGCAAAACGCAAAATAGTCATATTTCCTACCTTTATTCATGGAATTCAAACGGGTTGTTGTCACCGGCTTAGGTGCCTTAACCCCGTTGGGTAATACCGTCGGGGATTATTGGGCCGCGCTACTTAAAGGAGTTAGCGGAGCGGCACGCATAACCCGTTTCGATCCGACATTGTTCAAGACCCAGTTTGCCTGTGAGGTCAAGAATTTTGACCCTCTTCAATATATAGAGAAGAAGGAACTCAGAAGGCTGGACCCATATGCGCAATATGCGATGGTCGCCTCAACACAGGGTGTGGAGGATGCAGGCTTGAATAATGCTTCGTTGAATCCGGATCGCATTGGTGTGATCTGGGGTTCGGGAATCGGGGGATTGGAGACCTTCCTGACCGAATGCACGAATTACATTGAAGGAGGCAAAAACCCGCGTTTCAATCCATTCTTCATTCCGAAGATGATCGCTGATATAGCCTCAGGGCACATTTCCATTAAGTATGGATTCCGTGGGCCTAATTTCACCACGGTATCGGCTTGTGCATCTTCAACGAATGCTTTGATAGATGCCTTTACCTATATCAGAACAGGACGTGCGGATGCCATTGTAGCAGGAGGATCCGAAGCAGCAGTGAATGAAGCAGGTATCGGTGGATTCAATGCCATGCACGCTTTGTCTGTCCGGAATGACTCACCCGAAACGGCATCCAGGCCTTTTGATCTGGACCGTGACGGATTCGTTCTGGGAGAAGGTGCAGGATGCGTAATTCTGGAAGAGCTGGAGCACGCACAAAAGCGTGGTGCGAATATTTATGCGGAATTGGTAGGCGCCGGCATGACGGCGGATGCCCACCACATCACAGCGCCTCATCCGGAAGGACTGGGTGCAAGCAATGTCATGCGCGATGCTTTGCAAGATGCAGGTATGAATGCAGATGAGATAGACTATATCAATGTTCATGGTACATCTACCCCGCTGGGTGATATTGCGGAGGTTGCAGCAATCATCACTGTTTTTGGGGAACACAGTAAAAAGCTGAACATCGGCTCTACCAAATCAATGACCGGACACCTGCTCGGTGCGGCCGGTGCTATCGAGGCCATAGCCTCCATACTCGCCGTCCAAAATAATATCATACCTCCTACTATTAACCATTTTACAGACGATCCTGCTTTTGATCCCGATCTGAATTTTACATTCGGTAAACCACAGGAGAAGGTAGTGAGGGCTGCCCTGAGTAATACTTTCGGCTTTGGCGGCCACAACGCGTCTGTAATTTTCAGGAAATTCGAATAATCCATTGGCCTTTCTCGTCCATAAAAATCCCAGGGACAAGATTATCAGGCAATTTATTATCAACACCTTCGGAACACGTCCCAAAAAGATTGAACTTTACCGACAGGCCTTTACCCACAAATCATATGCCCTTAATCATGGCAACGATGCACTGATGAGCAACGAGCGCCTGGAGTTCCTGGGAGATGCCATTCTCGGAGCTATTATCGCAGACTATCTTTGTGACACCTTCCCTGAAAAATCTGAAGGAGAATTGACCGAGATCCGCGCACAAATCGTTAAACGAAATAACCTGAATCATATCGCATTGGAAATGGGCTTTGAGCCTTTGATCGACCACGCGACCGATTCAGAAATACCACATACATCCCTGGCAGGGAATGCGCTGGAAGCATTGATCGGAGCAATCTATATAGATAAGGGTTATGAGAAAACCCGAAAGGCACTTGTGAAAGCATTGGTCCCCAACCATATTCATCCAGATGAAATCGCGTCGCTAAAGAAGAATGCCAAAAGCCGGTTGCTGGAATGGGGACAAAGGGAGCGTAAACAGATCTCATTCCGGAGTAAAAAGATCACTTTGGCAGAAGGAAAGGATATATTTGAGGTGGTGGTGGTCGTGAACGGAGAAAAGTGCGGACAGGGCAGTGCGGTATCCAAAAAGGCAGCCGAATTTGAAGCTGCCCTTCAAGCCCTGGAGAAGTTGGACGGCACCACTTCATCGTAGCATGGCCAAGAAAAAAATACTGACCCTGGATACGGGGTTTGATTTTATCCTGATCGGGATCAGCAGCCCATTGAAAGACTATCGTTTGTGTTGGGCCATCAACAAACAGTGTGATTTGAAACTGGAGCGGGAGGATGATTTGGAGATATGGCCATCGGGGCAAGTTGCGTCTATTTCATTTTCTTTCTATACATTTGAAGACCTGGAGGATCACGCAACGTTCCATGTCATTGCCAACAAAAGCCGCGAAGGCTGGCTGGTGGCTGAAGCACGTGAGGCCGATTACTTCCTGATGATCAAAGGCCATATGCCACGCAAATCCCTAACTGCGTTGATCAGTAATCTGAAGGCGATCCCGAATGTGTTGACCGCCTACGAAATAGACCCTAACAAGTTAAAGTCTGCGCACAATTTATTGATATAATATAATGATGAGAAAGATTCAAAGTAAAACGAAGATCGTAGCCACGGTCGGACCAGCTTCATCATCCAAAGAGGTTCTTGAAGAAATGGTGCGGGCTGGTGTGGATGTATTCCGGATCAACTTTTCACATAGTTCTTATGATGAGCATGAAAAGATCATCCAGAATATCCGGGCCATTAATGAAGAACAAGGTTTTTACATCGCCATTCTGGCAGATCTTCAGGGTCCCAAGTTAAGAATAGGCGATGTTGAAAATGGCATGGTCGTGCTGGAAGATGGTCAGGACATTGAGATAACCACAGAGGAAGTAATAGGAAATGCCCAACGTCTTGGTGTCCGATATTCTTCCTTTGTGAAGGATGTAAAAGTGGGCGAGAATGTCATGATAGATGATGGGAAGTTGCTGCTTCAGGTTTCTTCGAAGAATGGCCAGTCCGTCACAGCCAAAGTGTTGCATGGCGGTGAACTTCGCTCCAAAAAAGGCCTGAACCTGCCAAACACAAAGATCTCTCTTCCATGCCTGACAGAAAAGGATCTGAAAGATCTCGAGTTTGCCCTGAAGATGAATGTTCAGTGGATCGGTTTGTCCTTTGTTCGCTCGGCCAGCGATGTGCTTGAATTGAAGCATATCATCGCCAGCCATAAACGCAAAACCCGCGTGGTGGCAAAAATTGAAAAGCCAGAAGCCATTGAGGATATCGATAACATCATCAAGGCTACAGACGCGATCATGGTGGCACGTGGAGATCTTGGTGTAGAAGTACCTGCAAAGGAACTCCCACTTATTCAGAAAGACATCGTTAAAAAATGTCTCAAGTATTCCACACCCGTGATCATTGCAACCCAGATGATGGAGAGCATGATCACCAGCATCCACCCAACACGTGCAGAAGTGAATGATGTCGCTAACTCCGTCATGGATGGCGCAGACGCCTTGATGCTTAGTGGTGAAACGTCAGTAGGAAAATTCCCGGTTAAGGTTATTGAAGCCATGCAATCCATCATCACGCATGTGGAAAGCAGCGCCGACATTTACAACCATGAATATCCGCCGGAACAGGAACGCACAGAAAAATTCATCTCTGATTCGATATGCTACAGTGCATGTAAGGTGGTTCAACGGACCGGCGCAAAGGCGATCCTGGGGATGACCCATTCGGGTTATACGGCTTTCAAACTGGCAAGTCACCGGCCCAATGCTAACATTTTCGTTTTCACGGATAACCCGGGCATCCTAAGCATGCTCAACCTGGTATGGGGTGTAAGAGGTTTTTCTTATAGTAAGGAGATAAGCACGGATCATACCATTGCAGACATCAAGTACTTTCTGAAAAAGCATGGTTATATACAGGAAGGTGATCTGATCATTAATATCGCAAGTATTCCTTTGAGTGAAAAGGGACGCACCAACATGTTAAAACTTAGCTACGTAGAATAATTGAACACGCATATTCCCGCATCAAATGAATATCAAACTATTAAAGGAGATCACTGAAACCCCGGGTGCACCGGGCCGTGAGCAACGCATTCGCGAGATTGTACAACGAGAGTTGAAAAATGCGGCTGACGAGATTCTAACCGATAACATGGGCAATATGACCGTCGTTAAAAAGGGACGAAAAGACAAAAAGGTCATGGTGGCTGCCCACATGGATGAGATTGCTTTCATCGTTACCCATATAGATGACCGCGGTTTTATTCGCTTTCATACCCTCGGTGGATTTGATCCCAAGACCCTGACTTCACAACGAGTATGGATTCATGGAAAGAAAGACATTCCAGGAGTGATCGGATGTAAACCGCTCCACATTATGTCTGCCGAAGAACGCACCAAAATGGTGCCGGCTACCGACTACTTTGTGGATGCAGGAATGTCCAAAAAGGAGGTGGAAAAAATTGTGCAGGTAGGAGATACCATTACCAGGGACCGGGACCTGATCGAGATTGGCGACTGTGTGAGCTGCAAATCCCTGGACAACCGGATTTCCGTGTATATCCTGATTGAGGTGATGAAAACACTCAAGACCGTTCCTTATGATGTATACGGCGTGTTTACGGTACAGGAAGAAGTGGGCATCCGCGGTGCATCCGTTGCCGCCCTGCAAATTCAACCGGACTTCGGATTCGGCCTGGATACCACCATCGCTTTTGACGTACCCGGTTCTCAAGCACATGAGTCCGTTACACGATTGGGTGATGGTGCGGGAATCAAGGTGATGGATGCGAGCACAATCTGCGACTATCGTATGGTGGAGTTTATGAAAAAGACCGCGGATAAAAACAAGATCAAGTGGCAAAGTGAGATCCTGCCTGCAGGCGGGACAGATACCGCCGGCATACAGCGCATGACAGCCGGTGGAGCTATCGCCGGTGCGGTTTCCATCCCAACAAGGCACATCCATCAAACCATAGAAATGGTGAATAAGAAGGATGTGGATCAGGCTGTAAACCTTTTGAAACATTGCATCCAGGATCTGGACAAGCACAAGTGGAATTTCTGATCAGGAGGTTAATGCTTCAATAGTTTCAGCGTTGTTCGGTGGCCGCTTGGCCACCCTGCTTCGATAAGGTATATGCCCGACGGCAGGTCATCAACGTAAAACTGGCGCTCGTTTATGTCAAGTTCCTTAACCAGCCGCCCGAACAGATCGCGTATTCGAAGGTATGTAGGGGTACAGGTATGATCCATACCTAACCACGAATAAGTATAGGCAGGATTTGGGTTAACACTTATGTTTCCGCACCGGTCATACCACGGGTCGGACGGGGGCAGACCTACAAATCCGATCACATATACACTGTCTCTGAGCGAATCCCCGTATTGTGTTCCGGGTATATCCGTAGCCGGCCAGATCACTACGGTGTTGATACCAATTCCGAATCCAATGGAATCCTTGCAAGGAAAATTGAGGGTCACCGGCAGGCTGTCATTGGGTGCCATGTTAGTGATTAATGTCAGGGTACTATCATTCGCCACCGTTGTAATGCTACCACCATTGTCCACACCGGCAGACACAATAATATCTCCGTTAAAAACTGCTGAACCCGTGTTCTTGATATATACCGTATACTGAAGGGTATCATTATAGTAGATGCTATCCGGATGTCCCTGAATATAGTTAGGTGAGACACTCAGCGTTGTCTGTGCATAGGCAATACCTGAAAGGGTCAGGAAGCAATACGTAAAGGCAAATAGTAACTTTCTCATTATTCAATCTTTCCAGAACACAATAAAGGTAGTGACCTTTTATTTATACTTTCTCCCTATTTTTATAAAAACATTACGCATCCAAAATGGAAATTCTGGAGCAGATGATCCAATCTCTTGAGAAAGAAGAGTTGAGGCATCTGAAAATATACCTGAGCAGAACAAAAGCTTCTGATGGACGAAAGGATATGGAACTCCTTGATGCGATCAGAAAACAAGTGAAGGGTAAAGTTGGCGAGCCGGACCTGAAAACGAAGTGGCCGGAAATGACCGACAACACCTTTTATCGCTTGCGGAACCGCCTTACACAGGAGATAGGGAAAAGCCTGGTATTGCAAAACCAAACCAGCACGGAGTTCAATACCATAGTACATTACCTCATGCTGGCACGGCATTACAAAGACAGGTCACTGCCGGAGTTGTCTTTATACTTCCTCAAGAAAGCGGAAAAGAAAGCCATAGAACAAGAGTACCACGAACTTCTGGATCTCGTATATCATGAATTCGTGGGTGTTTCCCATGAGACCCTCCTCGTAGATCCGGAGCAGTACATACAACTGAGAAAGTCAAATTGGGACAAGATGTTGCGTAACCGGGAGTTTGACGACATCCTGGCCGTCGTGCGGTATCGCATCAAAAAAGCCCAGAACTTTTCGGTGGAAAAGGCAGGCATGATCAAGTTGCTGAAGAAAGTAATGAAGGAGATGGGCGGACAATCCGAACACCAGCATTCCATGGGTTTTCATATCAGAATGTATCGTGCACTCAGCCGCTTACTTCTCCAGCAAAACGAATTCGCCGCCCTGGAACAATACCTTTCCGAAACCTACCGGACATTTCAGGATGCGGGTTGGTTCAACCGGGAGAACAATGAGTTGCAGGTGGAAATGCTGATCTACCTTGCCAATGCACTCAACAAGATCGGACACCATCAGGAATCGCTTGATAGGGCGGAGGAACTGAAAAAAGTGATAGATGCCCTGGGAACCAGTGGGCGAGAGAAATACCTGTTCAACTATTACAATATTCAGGTGAACAATTATTCCATCCTGAACCTCGGAAGGGCCATCGAGATCCTGGAAAGCATCAAAAAGGAACCTGCCATAGCGCGACATCCCTTTCACATCGTGTATGTGCATCTGAACCTTGCCCTCTCCTACTATGGGATGAAGAACTTCAAAAAAGCCATTTCTGCGGTGGCTGCCCTGATGCGACAGTCAGGCTACCCGAGACTGGACAGAGTGTTCCGTCTCAAGATCGCCGTGATGGAGGGCATTATCCGTTTTGCTGCTGCCGATTGGTTATACGTGTCATATAGGCTGGATCAGGTACAACGGGAGTTCAAGCATCTGCTTACGCATGAAGAACTGCAGCGTGAGAAAGCCATGATCAGTCTGCTAAAAAGCGGCGGCGGAAAACGATCTTTGACAAAGAGATTGCTCGGGTTAACGGAGAAGGTAAGGTCTGCAACGGACGCAGCGGAAAACGATCTGATCAGTTACACTGGCTGGATAGAGGAGACCTACTTACCTATTATGACCGAATAATCCCCGGTTATTTTCATTATAGTTCTAAACTGAACGCGTAAGAATTTACGGGCATTTTAATGCTGATATATAGCATTTATAAGAATGTTTAGAGTGAAACGCTTATTTGTTAAGTGCGTAAGATGATCGCCTTCATTGACTGTGTTTTTTGTATATGGCGCCGCAATTTTGTCGTTGTGAAACAAAAACAACGGAACCATGAAAACAAGTCAAAACAGAAGAAAGCAACATAGGCGCTTCCCATTAGGAAAGGGCGCCCTGATGTTGGTGATGGCAGGAACCATGATGATGGGTGCCTGCACAAAGGAAAAAGAAATACAGGGTCCACCGGTGATAACACCCGGACCATCACCTACCCAACTGGTCTCCATAGACCTGTACGGAACGGTAACAGACCAGAGCAACAATCCGGTCAAAGGAGCCACTGTTACCATTGACGGTCACCAGACCACAACAGATCAGTCCGGGGTTTATGCCTTACCCGACATCCGTGTGAATGCCAAACGTGCGGTCCTCAATGCATCGGGAGCGGGTTATTTCAAGGCATTCCGTGCCTTTATTCCCAGAGAAGGCTCACAGTATACCATGAGTGTTAAAATGGTAAAGAACAATCCGACCCACACCATCAATGCACAAACGGGTGGTACGGCAACACTGTCAAACGGGTCTGAAGTGAAGTTCCCGGCTAATGCAGTCGTGGATGAACAAGGGAACAGTTACTCGGGCACTGTACAATTGGCCATTCAATACCTGGCACCCGGCGATGCATTCTTCGGGGAACTTCTGCCCGGAGACCTGAGTGCAGAACGTACCGATGGAAGTGAAGCCGTGCTTAAATCCTTCGGTATGCTGAATGTGGAACTGACCGGAACCTCAGGCCAGTCATTACAGATCAAGGACGGGGAGGAAGCGGAATTAACCGTAGCGGTGCCTGCCGGCCTCCAGGGTGAGGCGCCGTCCACCCTGCCCCTTTGGTATTTTGATGAGGTGTTGGGCATGTGGAAGGAAGAAGGTGAAGCACAGTTCAACGGAAGTGTGTATGTAGGGAAAGTGAAGCACTTCACCTGGTGGAACTGCGATATGGCTTTTGATCCTGCATATATCGAAGGAAGGGTTGTGGATTGTAACGGGGATCCTGTAGTTGGTGTGGGAATCTACGATAAGCTGGGTGGTTCGGGAGCCTGGACCGATGGCAACGGGAATTTCTCGACACGTGTTATAGAAGGAAGAACCTATGAATTGCATGCCGAGCTGCCAGAGCTGGGTATAAAAAGTCAGATTGAAATGGTAGGACCACTGTCTGCTGATGAGTTATACACGATTCCTGACTTTAAATTGACAGTATGTCCAGCCTATATCTCAGGACGTTTGACCGACTGTGACGGTAACGTAGCCGATGGAATGGTATATGTATCTCATTCCACCGATCCAGTCCAGGTGGTATTCACCACAAATGGCGTTTTCAAAACATACGTTGCACCAAATGAAGATTATACGTTGACAGGACTCACAAATCACAATGAAATAAGTGATCCGATAAGTGTAACGAGCGGCGCACTGGGTGGCATAACCGATATGGGAGATTTTGCTGCGTGCCCATCTGCTTATGAAAATTCGTTCGTGATCGACGGAGGTATTTACTCCAATGAAAAGATCATTTTTCCAACCATCTTCGCGCCAACGGCAACCGCCTGGGCAAACTACAATAGCCCGATTCTGGGGATAACGGCCTATGCGGATGATAACAACGGAGTGTATTATGATAATATGATATTTGGTGTGAAGGCAACTACAACCGGAACATACACAAGTCTTTCGGGAGACCTCACCGTCAATATTTTCCTTGGTGACCTGGCCACGCCTCAGGATACTGTAAACCTGCGCGCGGAGGACATGACCATGGAGATTACTGATTATCCTGCGGTCGGTGGGATCGTACAGGGTACGTTCTCAGGAACAGTTAAAGATCCCGTCTCGAATACCCAATACACCATATCCAATGGCAAGTTTGCAGCCATCCGGCAACAATAATCACCTGGATGAGGGATTAGGCAAATAGGTGATTAGGTTAAAGGGGTGTGGCATATGCTGCACCCCTTTTTTTATCTTGGCAGGATGATGGAAATGTCCGGATTGGTTCAACAAATGGTTAAGATATGGTCGGAAGATACCGGCACAGATGTCGGTGTGAATCGTCTGCGAGCTCTCTCAGGTGGTTCTATCAATCAAGCCTTTTGTTTGGAGACCAGCCTGGGATCCTTCTTCCTGAAATACAATACAGCCAACCGTTTCCCTGGAATGTTCGAAGCGGAGGCACGCGGCCTCAGGCTGCTTAACAATGCCGGTGTCATTCGTATTCCCAATGTGGTGTATGTCGGATCAACACAAAGTCATGTCTTTCTCATCCTGGAATTTCTGGACAGATCCCCACAGCAAAAGGATTTTTGGGAAACATTCGGTCGCAAACTCGCTGCTTTACACCGCTGCTCTTCTGATCAGTTCGGCCTTGACCACAGCAACTACATAGGCTCTCTGACCCAGTCCAACACCGGCCATATCCACTGGCATACCTTTTTTATTGAAGAACGATTGGAGCCACAACTCCGTCTGGCCAGCAATGCCGGATTGATCAGTGATTCGCTCACCGCATCTTTCAAAACCCTTTTCAGTCGTATGGTAGACATGTTTCCCGTGGAACAGCCATCGCTGCTGCATGGGGATCTATGGAGCGGTAATTTTCTCATCGGACCTCAGGGAGAACCCTGCCTCATTGACCCGGCGGTATATTTCGGACATCGGGAAATGGATCTCGCGATGACCCGGCTTTTTGGTGGCTTTGAAGCAAAGTTTTACCGGGCCTATCAGGAAGTCTGGCCGCTTCAATCCGGTTGGCAGGAACGCATGGACCTATGCAATCTCTACCCACTCATGGTACATGTGAATCTGTTCGGAGGAGGGTATCTGTCTCAGGTCAAGGACATTCTGAGACGCTTTGTGTGATGCGGCTCCCGTCCCATCCTCCCTGTTGGTTTTCTCCCCCCGGAAAGGTATATTTGCTACCCTTTTTTTGACACCGGAAACGTGGAGAATAAGTACAAAGAATATCAGAAACTGAACCTGCCCCAGATCGGGGTGGACATGCTAGCGCTGTGGGAACGGGAAAATACGTTTGAGCAAAGCATCGCGGAAAAGGAAGGAAAACCTGCATTCTCATTTTATGAAGGACCGCCATCCGCCAACGGCATGCCGGGTATTCACCATGTCATGGCCCGGACCATCAAGGACCTCTTCTGCCGCTTCAAAACCATGCAGGGCTTTCAGGTGAAGAGAAAGGCAGGATGGGATACCCACGGACTGCCCGTTGAACTGGATGTGGAAAAAAGCCTCGGCATCACCAAGGAAGATATCGGCACCAAGTTGAGCGTGGAGGAGTACAACCAGGCCTGCCGTGAAGGGGTTCTGAAATATAAGGACGTTTGGGATGACCTGACCCGGAAAATGGGCTATTGGGTGGACCTGGATCACCCCTACATCACATTTGAGAACAGCTACATCGAGTCTGTATGGAATCTGTTGCAGAAATTTTACAACAAGGATCTGCTGTATAAGGGATACACCGTACAACCATATTCACCTGCAGCCGGCACCGGACTCAGCACGCACGAACTCAACCAACCCGGCTGCTACCGTGAAGTAAAGGATACCTCCATCATTGCCCAGTTCAAGGTGGTGAAGAATGAGAAGTCGGCCTTCCTGTTTTCTTCCGAAGATGAAGATGTACGCTTCCTCGCCTGGACAACCACGCCCTGGACCCTGCCATCCAACTGTGCCCTGGCCGTCGGAGAGAAGATCACGTATGTGAAAGCACGCACTTTCAACCGATATACATTCCAACCGGTGACCATCATCCTGGCGCAGGACCTGGTGAACAAATATTTTTCAGAGGAGGCCCGATCTGCGGATCTGGCCTCCTACAAAGAAGGGGATAAGTTGATTCCCTGTAAAGTGGAAGCAACCTTCACCGGCAAAGACCTCGAGGGCGTCAAGTATGAGCAACTCATGCCCTATGTACAGCCCGACGAGTCCGAAGGTGAAGCATTCCGCGTCATCCTCGGCGACTTCGTGACCACAGAAGATGGTACCGGCATCGTGCATACCGCTTCTCTCTTCGGTGCGGATGACTTCCGTGTATGCCAGGCCAACAACGTGCCGTCTATCCTGGTTAAAGATGAGAACGGTCAGCCCATGCCGCTGGTGGACAAGCAAGGGCGCTTTGTAAAAGAGGTGACAGACTTCCCCGGATACTACGTCAAGGCAGAATACGAAGCCCCAGGTGTAACGGATCAACCGGATTACAAACCCACCGATGTGCTCATCGCCATCAAACTCAAGGAAGATAACAAGGCCTTTCTGGTAGAGAAATATGCGCATAGCTATCCTCATTGCTGGCGTACCGACAAGCCTGTGCTTTACTATCCGCTCGACTCCTGGTTTGTGCGCACAACGGCGATGAAGGACAAGCTCATCGAGCATAACAAGACCATCAACTGGAAGCCTGCCTCTACCGGAACCGGACGATTCGGGAATTGGCTGGAAAACCTGGTGGACTGGAACCTGTCGCGCTCCCGGTTCTGGGGTATACCCATCCCTATCTGGACCAGTGAAGACAAGTCAGAACAGAAATGTATCGGTTCCGTGGAAGAGTTGAAAACGGAAATCGGGAAAGCCGTGAAGGCCGGGGTGATGACCTCCAATCCGCTGGAGTCATTTAAACCGGGCGATTTCTCCGAAGAGAACTACAATCGCTTCGATCTGCACAAGCCCTATGCGGATGATGTGGTGCTGGTTTCCGATAGTGGGAAGCCCATGCACCGTGAAAGCGATCTGATCGACGTATGGTTCGATTCCGGTGCGATGCCCTACGCACAGTTCCACTATCCTTTCGAGAATGAAGAACTGTTTGAAAAAAATTACCCGGCAGACTTCATCGCCGAAGGGGTGGATCAGACGCGTGGGTGGTTTTTCACCCTTCATGCCATTGCGGTGATGCTCTTCGATTCAGTGGCATTTAAGAATGTGGTGTCCAACGGACTCGTGCTGGACAAGAATGGCAACAAGATGTCGAAACGCCTGGGCAATGCGGTGGATCCGTTCAAGACCATCGAACAGTATGGTCCGGATGCTACCCGCTGGTACCTCATCACCAATGCACAGCCGTGGGATAACCTTCGCTTTGATATAGAAGGTGTGGCCGAGGTGCAAAGAAAGTTTTTCGGCACCCTCCATAACACTTATGCATTCTTTGCTTTGTATGCCAATATTGATGAATTCACGGGTAAGGAAGCGCCCGTTCCAGTGAAGGATCGTCCGGAGATTGACAGGTGGATTCTTTCTGAGTTGCACACGCTGATCGGTAAGACGGCCGCATGCTATGATGATTATGAACCAACCCGTGCAGGCCGGCTTCTGGAGGAATTTCTGGATATGCACCTCAGCAATTGGTATGTTCGTCTGAGCCGACGCCGTTTCTGGAAAGGGGATTATTCAACGGACAAGATATCCGCCTATCAGACACTTTACGAATGTCTGGTGGCGTTGGCAAAGATGATGGCGCCCATCGCACCGTTCTACGCAGAACACCTTTACCGGGATCTGAACGGGATCACAGGACTGGAGAAACATACTTCGGTGCACCTGGCAGAATTCCCGAAAGCCGATCAATCCGTGATCGATACGGATTTGGAAGAACGCATGGAGCTGGCACAAAAGATATCACACATGGTGTTGTCACTCCGGAAGAAAGAAAAGATCAGGGTACGTCAACCACTCAACCGTATTACAATCCCGGTGCTGGACAAGAAGTTCAAGGATCAGGTACAATCCATCGCAGACCTTGTTCTTTCAGAAGTGAATGTGAAGAAAATGGAATTCCTGGAAGAAGGATCGGGCGTGATTGTAAAGCGCGTGAAGCCGGATTTCAAGAAGCTCGGACCTCGTTTCGGGAAGGATATGAAAAGGGTGAGTGAGGCCATTGCAAAGCTGAACCAGGAGGAGATTGCAACCCTCGAGCGGGAAGGGTCGTATGAGATGAATCTTGACGGTTTTAAGGCCGTGGTTGAACTCGCTGATGTGGAAGTTTTCTCGGAAGACATTCCCGGATGGTTGGTGGCCCACCTGGATCGTATTACGGTAGCGTTGGATATCAATATCACCGACGAACTTAAAGAAGAGGGAATTGCGCGGGAAGTCGTGAATAAAGTACAGAATCTCAGGAAAGATTTGAATTTTGAAGTAACGGATCAGATCGCATTGAGGATCCTGAAACACGAAGGGATCAGCAAAGCAATTAATAACAACAAGGATTACATTTGTGCCGAGACCCTGGCAGCATCCCTTGAAATGGTAGGAGAGCTCAGCGGCGACGGCAGTGTGGATGTGGATGTAGATGAAGGCGTGACAACGCGAATACAAATTTTGAAGTACCAGAAAAACTAAGACATGGCAAAAAAAGGAAAAGCCGAAAGCGAAAAGAATCGCTACAGCGATGCGGAACTCCAGGAGTTCAAGGCGCTGATCATGGATAAACTGACTGAAGCAAAGAAGGACCTCGAATTGTTGAGCAGTTCTATCTCCCGTAAGGATGACCATGGTACCGATGATACATACCATTCTTTCAAACCAATGGAAGATGGATCTGAGGTGCTCACCAAGGAAGAAGTGGCCAACCTCGCCACCCGCCAGAAAAAGTTTATCCAGCATCTGGAAAACGCTTTGGTGCGTATCGAGAATAAAACGTATGGTATCTGCAGAGAAACAGGTAAGCTGATCTCTAAGGAGAGACTACGTGCAGTGCCTCATGCAACGTTGAGCATTGACGCAAAACGACAACAGTCTGACGGCCGGTAAACGACCGAAAGAACCGCGTTTTGAAAAAAGCCTTCATTACCATTTTACTGGTCCTCCTGATCGACCAGACCCTGAAGTTCTGGGTGAAAACCCACATGATGATCGAGGACCATTTTTCGGTTTTCGGTGACTGGTTCTACATCCATTTCACCGAAAACAACGGAATGGCCTTCGGGATCACATGGGGTGGTAAATGGGGCAAATTATTTCTCAGCCTTTTTCGGATCGCAGCGGTTGGAGGAATCTTCTATTACCTGACAACACTTGTAAAGAAGAAAGCACCATCCGGACTTATCATCAGCATTGCCCTCATCTTCGCCGGTGCTGTTGGCAACATCATCGACAGCGCTTTTTACGGAGTGATCTTTACAGACAGCTTCCACCGGGTGGCGACTTTTATGCCCGATGAAGGAGGGTATGCCACCTTCCTGCATGGCAAGGTAGTAGATATGCTGTACTTCCCGCTGATGGAAGGGACGTTCCCCGATTGGGTGCCCGGGTGGGGCGGTGAACGCTTCCTGTTCTTCCGGCCCATTTTCAATGTTGCAGATTCATCCATCAGCATCGGTGTGTTCATGATCCTGCTGTTTCAAAAGCGGTATTTTCCGCAGGAGAAGAAAGTAAAAGTGGATGAAGAGAAAGAGAATGCCGAAGTGGTCTCAACTGCTGCTCAGTAGTTCCTCCAGACTCACGCTTTTCAGATAACCATTCCAGTCGCCGGGACTTTCCAGAGCACGCACACGGCGAATACTTTCATCTTTCACGTTGATGGAGATCTCTACATAAAATCCCTGAAGGTGATACATGAAAGTGCGTGATTTACCGTAGTCCACACGCTCATCCAGAAGTTCCCCGTAGGTCCATAACAGGTGGGTCTTCTGATCCATATCAAGCAGATTATACTCCGCGGCGGTCATGCCCGAAAGCTATATAAACTTTTCTATTTGCATGTAAGGTTTAACACTTTTTTTTAACCTGGTGATGTGCAAAGCCCTTCAATATTAGGACCGACAAAAAATAAAGACCCTACTACACTTTGTATAATCTCATTTTGACAAAACCTTAAACTCCCATTAAAGCACAAAGCATGTCAAGGGTTTAATTTTACTACCATTCCGAATAGCATGTGAATGACCCCTTCTCACCGTGATAAAAACAAAAAAGGACGATACACATCGTCCTTTTTTGCTAAACCACAACCTTCCTGTCAGGATGATCGCTCATTGCGCCGTTGCTTCAAACCAAACATCACGGCAGCAAATATCACAAGGGTGATCAGCAGTGACATAGCGCCGGCCAGTAACGATACCATGTGGCCTTTTTGACGGTTATCACTGTCCGTTGCAGGCAGTATGTCAAAACCATTTTTGTTGATGAAATCATCTTCCCCGAACCAGCCGTTGGGATTGGTAATTCGCCGAGCATATTCATCCACATACGATTGATGAGAAGCCACGGACCATCCGGTAAGTGCCGCCAGTTCCTGAAGTTCTTTCTTCCGGCGGGTGGTCACTGTTTGATAGTAATCTTGCGCGGCATCACAGGTCACATCTTCGGTTACAGCATGCTGGATGATGTATCTGCCCTGAAATGATTCCTTGTTCGGAGTCTCGATAAAGGCCAGATCCTGCGGGAAGTTTTTCCGGTTGTAACGAACGTGCATCCGCGTGAAGAACAGGTCTCCCTGATAATTGGATCCTCCCCAGGAGCGGTTTTGCTGGCCGTTGTTCACCCAGAATACACCGGCTTCACGCAGCTCGGCATAGTCTGGTGGGGTGGTGGAACACGGGTCGCACTTTACAAAATTATTGGAGCTGAGGTCCCAGGCATATTCCAGGAAGGCGGCCTTTCCACCCTCTTTTTTGTAACTGGTCTTGAACAGGTCGCGGTAGAAATCACCGAACTTCTGTTGAACGAATTCCGGAACGTTTCTGTTGGAAGGTATTTCCATGGTGCGGTAATTTGCCAGTTCCACGCGGCCTTTACGGGTGAAGGCATAGACGATGAGGTCCTGGTCTCCGGTGGCATTGGCCATGCCCAAACGAATAGGCAAACCGAAACGCGGACTGCGAAACGCGATCTGAAGTGGGCGCAGGGAGTTATAACCCGACATACGATGTGCATCCAGGTTTACTTTCACCACAAAAAATTTCAGACCGTCCTTGATGTATGGGTCCAGTACCTCATGTGCGTTGGCAGGGATTTTATAACCATTATCCGTGAGCCACGATTTCAAACCACCCGACTCTTGTGCAGAAAGAATAAGGATGTCGTACTCCCCTACGGTATAGGAAGCTTCGATCGTTACACCATAATCGGCTTCGGCTTTTTCCTCAAGGTCAAAACCGTTCGCTTCCATTGACACCGGTGCCATTCTTAGCATTTTATCTTTATAAAGCACTTCATAGCAGGGGTTGGCATCATGATATTCCACCAGTCTCGGTGAGGAATAGGCATCCAGTTTGTCGAAGATGCTGTTGTCTGCAATGCGGATATGGTTTCGCTGCAGCACTTCAGGCACCGGTACCACCATGGCAAAATCCTTCACATCGCCTTTGAAGTCGCTGGACATGGTGATGATGGTGCGGTCGCCATCCCGCACCAGGATGACCTGGGATTTTTGGTTGAACAGGGTGGCATCTGCTTTGGCTACATAGAAGCCGCAGAATGCGCTTGCTTGTCCGGAGATCAACCCCAGGGTTGCAAGTAAAATGATCGCTTTGGTTTTCATAACAGTTGATTTTAAGTGAAACATGGTTTGGTTTTTTATGCCTGCACCTTTTGCCAGGTAAAGCGGGGTGCAGTGAAAATGGTATCGAAAAGCGGGGTAAGGGGCGACATGAAAAACAGTGCCCATAAGGGTGCGGTATGGATGTACATATAACCGGAAAGCACGAAGGCCAAAACACCTGTAAGCCCTGCCCAGGCCACACGGGCCACTGCATGACGGGGTGTGGTCATGGGGTCAGTGATCATGAAAAAAGTAAACAACAGGAGTGTACCACTGCTTAGCTGATGCAGAAAATAGTCCATCGGCCAGCCCAGGATCACGTAGTTGTAAAAGAAGTGCATCATCGCATACACACCCAGAAAGGAAAAGGCCACATCAAGTCTGCCCACACGGAACAACACAGCCAGGCTCAGTGCACCTATCAGGATCATGAAGATGAGCGCACTCCCCCACTGTCCGGGCGATACCCAACCCATGCGGGTGATCAGAATCGTGACCAGGATGCCGAAATTGGTAGGATTGAAAATATGTTTGCCGTTGTAGCGGATGAGGAATTTACTCCCCACAGTGAGTAGTCCGCACACCGGTAAGGCCCACCATGCCCCGGCTTTAAACATAAGGCAAAGGCTGAGGGAAGAGATCATCGCACTTTGCCAGGCATTGCGTCCGGTCTTGAACCACTTTTCAAACAGGCGTTGAAAGGTCAGGCAGGATGCGAATATCAGGAGGAAGTCAACAATGCGGGCTTCCCACCCCAGCCATGCCAGCCCGAAAGCCATGAATATGGATTGGCAGATGATCTGTCCGTACCGTGGATCCATTTGGCGGTATCCCTTTCTGAAAGCGGCTCTTTGTGATGAGGTAAAAATCATAACATTCCGTTTTGGTTCTATGGGTGGGATGCATGATTTTTTGGAATTCCATAAACCCAAATCATGCAATAGAAAAAGACTATTGCATGACGCATAAGAAAATCATAGGATACCGATTGTTTGCTTCGAAATAAATTCTTGATTTTCTAATGCGGGATAACCCCAGCTAATACATATAGTTCAGCGCAAAAAGGCGCCTCCTAATGCATAATCTGGGATAAAAGAATAATTTCCCAAATGCCTGGATGCCATGTCACAAATCCTCCGGCTGGGGATGCCGGTCGGAAGGATATATTTTTCCCACAACCAGAAATATTGCTATTTTTGCCAGCCCGGAAATAATTCGGGGAATATCGGGGTGTAGCTCAGCCAGGTTAGAGTACACGTCTGGGGGGCGTGTGGTCGGTGGTTCGAATCCACTCACCCCGACAAAATGAAAGCCATCGGATGAGATGGCTTTTTTTCTTGAAGAGCATACACGTAACGCTTGCGTTTAAGTGGAAGCGAATCAAGAAAAAAGAAAGGCCGACGCCAGGAGGGCTTTGGTTTTGCCCCCCCCCTTCCTGGATCACGCTGTAATCCACTCACTCTGTATAAGGAAACATCACATTTTCCTGGCGCTGATGATGTAATAACTGAAGTTCCTGCGGGACAAGCCCAGGAACATGGTCAGCATGGGTGCCATCAGATTGTTCCAGCGCTCTTTCGTCATGATGCCGTTTGATGAAAACATGCGTTTTACAAGAAACCACAGTACGGTAAACGGGACATGCGCCACGGAAGGTGCCACACGCCAGGATGCATCCCTTATCCGAATATCCGTAAAGCCATGCCGGAGCAGCGCTTCCCGCACCTTGTCAATATGACCAAGCTCCTTCAGTGCCCAGCAACTGCAAAGCTTTTGGTATATGGATGCCGTCCAGCCTGTCATCTTTTCGGTTTTAACAAACCCATCAGCCATGACCATTTTCTTTCCGGGCTTCAACACCCGGGCCATTTCCCGGATCAGGTCTTCCTTTGATGCTCCCCCGGCATAGCAACCACTCTCCACAGCATACACGCCATCCAACGAATTATCTTCAAACGGCGTGGAGGTATAGTCCCCCTCCACAATCTTCACCCGGCCATCCAGGCCAGACTCCCTGGCAAGGCGTGTTCCCTGATCCACCTGCCATGGCACGAGGGTAATCCCTTTCAATGACATGGCAGGAAAATGCTTTGCGATGTATCGGGCGGTGGCTCCCAGGCCGCAGCCCATGTCCCCTATCAAAGCAGATTGATCCTTTGAAATATCCATTGATCTGAAGATTTCAAGGTTCATCCGGTCCAGCATTTTCTCCCGGGAAAAGGGATTCATACCCCAGTGAAAGTATCCGAAATGCATATTGTACGACGGACTCCATGTTTGGTAGTCGGGACCTGCCTCCTCATAATACTTCAGAATTTTCTGTCGTGTAGACAACTGCATGGGCTGCTTATAAGCCAATTCGCGGTTATCCACCTGATCAACCACCATTATACCTTTCATTATTTTCAACTTTAATTGAAACTTATGTGCAAAAAAAATCACTTGAACATTTTAAGCAGCTTTCCGAAGAACCAGTTCTGCTCTGCCTTAACGAACGTACCCAGCGTCATATCCATCTTTCCGGCAAAATCGGAAAGGTCTGCAGTTACCTTCTTAAAGGTTGTGATCTCTTTTGACTTCTTGTTCTCCGGAATGGCCTTCACCTGGTTAAGCATACGCAACACAGGGTCCAGTTCCCTCTTCTTCCTCTCCTGCGCCACTTGCGTTGCCAGCACCCAAACATCCTTTTCAGCCGAGAAGTACTCCTTGCGGTCTCCGGGACGGCTTTCCTTTCGTACGATGCCCCATCCGATGAGTGCCCGCAGGTTCATGTTCGCATTCCCTCTTGAAATACCCAATTGCTCCATCACCTCATCGGTGGTCATAGCATCGGGTGAGATCATGAGCAACGCATGAATCTGGGCCATGGTGTGATTGATTCCCCAGCTTGAGCCAAGGCTACCCCATGCCTGTATAAACTCCTCCCGTGCTTGTTTATAATCCATAGTACAAATGTAGCAACATTATTGTATTTTCAAAATATAATGAAAACAAATTCACCTAAAAACAGGCACCATGAGCGGAATCAACAACCCCAATTGATCTATATCAAATGAGATTGCATTCCTTTTAAGAACCTTTGTAAATGTGCAGCGAGGAAAGAAGAAACCGATGACGAGGGATGATTTATGAAAAACACGATCACCCTGATAGCAGCCACGATCATATTTCTTTTTGTCGTGTCCTTTACCTTGCAAAATTCAGCTGACATACCGCTGAAAATTCTTTTTTGGGAGTCACAAGGCTCTCTGGCCATGATGATCGCGCTGACATTTACATCGGGCATTCTGGTTGCCATCCTTGCCCTGCTACCAAAAATTATCCGGCTCAGGCATGAGCTCAGGGAAACTAATAAAAAATACAGCCTTCTTCAAAAACAATCGATACAGAAAAGCACCAACAAAAATTAACACACCCTAATCAAACACAATCAACACCCATGAAAACCAAAGATAAACCAATGAAGACCTACGCCAAACTCGGGTTTTCCCATTTGGAAACAAAAGAGATCGTTGAAAACCTCAACATTCTTCTGGCCAATTACCACATACACTATCAGAAACTCAGAAACTTCCATTGGAATGTGGAAGGTCCCGATTTCTTTGACCTGCATCAGAAGTTCGAGGAGCAGTACAACGAAGTGAAGCTCAACATCGATGCTGTTGCAGAACGCATCCGGGTATTCGGTAAAAAACCGCAAAGCACTCTAAGAGAATATCTGGAAACTGCCGGCATCGAGGAAACATCGAGCGCCCTCACCTCAAGGGAAATGATGCAGGAAGTACTTTACGATTTTGAGAAACTGATCTCATATATGATGGATGTCATCGGGTCCGCTAACCGGATCGGCGACACTGGTACGGTGGACATGGTTACCAAATTCATCCGCCGCATGGAAAAGAAACACTGGATGTATTCCTCCTGGCTCAAGCAAGAGCGTGTGTATGAAACGGCGTAGCCTATCAACCTTCAGTTATAAACCAATAAATAAAACCAAATCACCATGGATACCAAAGAATCAACGATAAAGGAAACCGCCAAACAAAAGCTGGACGAATGGAAGAAAACAGCGCGGCAAATGAAATCGCAACTGGAACTGAAATCCGGCGAAGCGAGGGATGAATTTGAAGATCAGAAAAAGACCCTTCATCAATGGGTCGATCAAACCAGGGAACGCCTGGACGATTTACAGGATACCGGTGGAGATGAGCTAAAAAAACTGAAACAAAAGTTAGAAACGCTTCGCGAGCAGGCTGCCGAAAAAAAAGCAGATACTGAAGATCGTTTCAAAGCAGAGCAACAAAAGATCATGCATCAGATGGGCGAAGTAAGAGCTCAGGCAGAAACGCTTTACAAAAACACCCGTGGCAATTTAAAAGACACAGCGGAGGACATCGATGAGCAACTGGACCAGTTCCACACACGCTTTGATCTGTTCAAGCTGCAACTTCAGCTTGGTAAACAGGAAGCCTCGGATGTGTGGCAGAACAAGAAAAAGGAGCTTTCACGATCCCTTCAGGAATTCAATTCCAAGCTTGAAAAAGCGGAAGACGCCGCATCTTCCGGCTGGAATAATTTTTCTTCCGAGATGTCCGAAGCATGGAAGCATATCAAAAAATCGGTGACATCCTGATCTTTACCACCCCTATCAAAAGGGTGGCATCGGATCTGCGAAACCAAATCAGGAGTGGATGCAAACAAATTTACAACCATCCATTACGAATAAGGGAAGACATCCCGGCTTGCCAGGTGATGCATGGCGCCATCTGGCAAGCCGGATTTCTTGTCAATTAAACCTAAGCATTGAATCAAACGACATCGACTGTTATGATTTAAATAATCAAGACCTTATTAACACATAGACGTACCCAAATGAACAGAATAAATTTAACCAGAGCGATCTGCCAT